>NZ_AEEA01000016.1 GCF_000297095.1 Treponema primitia ZAS-1
TTCGGCTATCTTGCAGACCACCTTTTCCCCATTTGCCAGGGTAGACTCGCGCACACGCTTCGTCCGCAGGCCAAGCTCTTTCTGCACCGCTTCGCTGATAACCAGGGTCTCCGCCCCGGTATCCACGATGGACCGTACCGTCGTTTCCCGGATTTCCGGTTCCGCCAGATGCCCGCGCTCAGCCGCACTTACATCACCCAGGTTTTTCAAGGTGATTTCTTCAAATACTGTTCCCATCATACTGCCTTCTTCTCCATTACGATTAGTATACCACACCGGGGGACCCCAGGCCAACGGCCGGACTTCCCCCATACCCCCCCTTTATGGAGCCGCCGTGCAAAATGCTTTAGTGGAAAATTATTTTTTGTGCGATTTTTTGTTTTTTTCGGCCAAAAAGGCGCCCGGCGCCCTTTTGGCGCCATGCGCCTTTTTTAAACATTGGCAAAACGCCTGTTTTGCGGTATATTCAATAGAACGAGGTACACCTGTATGTCCAATACCGAACGGTTGATACAAGAAATCGAAACCCTCCCCCCAAGCGATGTGGAAAAGGTTGTTGATTTTGTGGGCTATCTTAAATCCAAAAGCGCAAAGCCGGACTATGTCTGCCCCATTTGCGGCAAGAGCGAACACACCCCCAATGCCGAAACGATTGCGGCCCTTGAAGAAGGGGACGCCATACTGCGGGGGGAAATCCCTGCCAAGGGCTATCATTCTGCCGAAGAGCTGCTTGCGGCGCTGCATGGATAGCCCATGGAGAAGATCGACACTATTCTGTCCCTTCTGATTAATGAAGAACCCTTGCCCGCCCATTGCCGCCCCCACGGCCTTTCCGGTACCTATGCCGGGTATATGGATTGCCATATCGGGGGTGACTGGGTCCTGATTTACCGCATCAGAACGGGAACCATACTTTTTTACCGCACCGGCACCCACTCCGACTTGTTCTAGCTGTTCCCCCCCCAAAAAAAGGCACCAGTCACCATTTCGCCTTGCATAGTGATGCTGCTTTGCCCGTGAGCCCTGTTTTTTGCAGTGGTAGGATGA
>NZ_AEEA01000017.1 GCF_000297095.1 Treponema primitia ZAS-1
AATTCCATATGCATTCGGCCCGGGATGCCCCTCCCCCTCCCGCCTTTATCGGCAGTACGGGAAGGACCTGTCATCGTATTCCTGTTCGCAGGGGTTGGGTTTGCATGATGGGGGAATCTTCCTAATACATGCGGCCAGACACACATCCTCCCTCTCCCGCCTTTATCGGCAGTACGGGAAGGACCTGTTATCATATTCTTGTTTGCAGGGGTTGTGTTTCCACGATGCCAAGTATGGTTAGGAAATGTTGTATAACCGGGGCTGGTTCACGGCTGCTAAATATCATTTGACGCGCAGGTCGGTGAAATGCTGTGTAAAAACGGTTGGGGAAAAAGCTGAAACAAAATCATGCGATCCCATCCGGGAAATACACCCTAACAAAGGTTGTGCGAAAAGCTTTTTTTTCGTACATGTGACAAAGGCGGGCGGGGGAGGGGCATTACAGGTCGAACGTATATGGAATTCCCTGCCGGAGGAGACCTACTGGGCTCCGTAGGCAGACTCTACATGCACGTGAGCGCCTGCAATGCCCCTCCCCCGCCCGTATATGCGATAAGTCAGGAACAGATCTGTGTTACAGGAAGGACCTGTTATCGTGTTCCTGTTCGCAGGGGTTGGGTTTCCAGGGTATGAATAAAGAAGAACAGGTTATACGGGCTTTTAGGGACTTGTTTAATAAGATGGTTTGGCTTAATAAGGCTAGGATGGAAAGTAGTCTTAAGGGGTATAAGTCTTCTGAAGTACATTGTGTCGAATATATTGGAAGGAATGGGGATTCCAACGTTACAAAACTTGCGGAGTCTTTTTATATGACCCGCGGCGCCATAACTAAACTAACGAAGAAGCTCATGGAAAAAGGTATTATCGAAAGTTATCAGAAGCCGGATAATAAGAAAGAAATTTATTTTAGGCTTACTAAGCAAGGGAAAGTAATTAATAAGGTCCATGAAGAACTGCACAAAGAGTTTCAAGAGCGGGATAAAGCGGTGTTTGAGCAGGTAAGCGAGAAACAATTTGACAGTATGTTGGGCTTCGTGGAAAAGTATAGCCGGCATTTGGATGCGGAAATAAAAAAACTGGATGATATATGTCTAAAATAGATATACATAAATTGCATACTACGGAAATGGGCATTGTACGTATCAAGAGGAACCTCGGTCTGGATACTGATGATGTAGTTGCTTGGTGCAAGCAGGCAGTAGACAGCGCGATACCAAATCTATTATCCAAAAGGGTAAAAATTGGTATGTCCATGGCGATGGCTATGTGTTGACCATCAACGTGAATAGCAACACCATAATCACAGCGCATAAAGTGTAATTATCGCAAACTACCCCGAATAGGCTGCATTTTTTTGGAAATTTCCTGAAAAAATATGTTGACAAGGAAACAAAATAATGATAAGTTTAATATGTTTCCAAGGAAACAAAAATACCGCCTTTTCAGGGGAGATTTAACCATTAATCATGCATAAAAAAACGATATTCCAAAGAGATTTCATACTTGTCGCCATAGGCCAGATAATTTCCATATTTGGAAATCAGATAGTACGGTTTGCCCTGCCGCTTTACTTACTCAATAAAACAGGTTCGTCTGTTTTATTTGGGACAATCCTGGCAGTATCTTTTATCCCCATGCTTTTATTGTTCCCCATAGGGGGAATCATTGCTGACCGCCTTAACAAGAGGAACATCATGGTGATTCTGGATTTCAGCACCGCGATCCTCATTTTCCTGTTTTATGTGTTGTCGGAGAAAATAGATATTGTGCCGCTTATGGCAGTTACCATGATTATTTTATACGGCATCCAGGGCGCTTACCAGCCGGCGGTTCAGGCAAGCGTACCTGCCCTGGTAGCGGCGGAACATATAATGCAGGGGAATTCGGTAATAAATCTGATTAGCTCCCTGGGCAGTATGGTTGGGGCGGTGCTTGGGGGTATTTTGTTCTCCCTTGTCGGATTAGCGCCTATCCTGTATGTAAGCGTCGGCTGTTTTTTCGCATCCGCGGTAATGGAAATTTTCATCAATATTCCCTTTGAAAAAAGGAAACCCACAGGAAACATATTTGTTACGGGCTTCAATGACCTTAAAGAAAGTTTTGTCTTTATGTTTAAGGAGCGGCCAGTCCTATGGAAAGTGTCCTTAATATACGCTTCTATAAATTTATTTTTAACTCCGTTGATTTTAATAGGATTCCCCGTTTTAATTACCCGGCATTTGGGATTCGCCCCAAATGCCGCCAATCGCTTATACGGATACGCCCAGGGCGTAGTAGCTGCCGGCGCTATATCGGGAGGCCTGCTCGCAGGAATACTGTCAACAAAACTGAAATCCAGGGCAAGCCCGGTTATCTTGATTGGCTGCGCATTGTCCGTGCTTATGGGGGGAATTGCTCTGCAAACCCTGAAAGGGTCAATGGAAATCTACATCATCCTGGTAATTGGCGGCGGCCTGTTGACGGCCTTATCAACCTTACTTCAAATTCAGGTAATAACAAACCTACAAATTTTAACGCCTAAAGGGTTAACCGGAAAAGTCATTTCATGCGTTATATGTTTATGTATGTGTACAATTCCTCTTGGCCAGTTCATGTACGGCATTGTTTTTGAAAAGATAGGAAACAGCGCCTATCTCCCGTTTTATGCTTCCGGGTTGCTCATGATAGGAATTGGGGTTTTTACCCGCCGTGTTTTTTATGGAATTGACCGTCTAATAGAACAACAAACACAATAACAAATATATCATACCGGTCCAACTGCTTCCCGAACATCGAAAACATTTCATTATGCAATCCTAATCGGGAAACACACCCTAACAAGGGTTGTGCGAAAAGCTTTCTTTTCGTACATATGACAAAGGCGGGCGGGGGAGGGGCATTGCGGGCCGAACGTATATGGAATTCCCCGCCGTAGGAGACCTACCGGGCTCCGGAGGTGGATTCTACATGCACGTGAGCGCCTGCAATGCCCCTCCCCCGCCCGTATATGCGATAAGTACTAAAACAAGATATTGCTCACAAAAACAGATAGAATTACGGTGTATTTCCCGAACTAACCAGGCACATCCACTCCGCCTCCGCAGCCAATTCATCCCCCACATAGGCCTTTCCCGACTGCTTTATCATCTTCGGCGAAACCCGCAGGTTTACTATTTCTGAGCGGACCTCATCTCCAGGCCGTACTTGGCGGCGGAACTTTACCTTATCTACCGTGGCCAGGAAAAACAGGGCGTTCCCGGGCATTATGCCCAGCTTACGGAGGCCCGCGCCGCCGGATTGGGCCATGGTTTCAACCAGGATTACACCCGGTACCACGGGGTATTCGGGAAAATGTCCGGCAAAGAAAAATTCCTTTTCCGTAAATACATGGCGGGCAACGATTTTTTCTTTGTCCGCCGTATCGATCTTATCCACAAAGAGGAAGGGTACGCGATGGGGCAGCAGCTCTTCAATTTCACTCATATTAGTTGTACTTCCTGAATACCACTACGCCGTTGTGGCCGCCGAACCCGAGGTTGCCCGAGGCGGCGGCATTCACCGTGCCGTACTGGACCTTGTTGGGGACATAGTCCAGGTCGCAGACGGGGTCGGGGTTTTCCAGGTTGATCGTGGGGGGGAAAAATCCTTCCCGGATGGCGAGGATGCAGGCTATGGCTTCCATGCCGCCGCCGCCGGCGACACAGTGGCCGGTCATGCTCTTGGTGCTGGATACCTTCAGCTTATAGGCGTGATCTCCAAAGGCGTATTTGAGCATCTTTGTTTCCGTAGCGTCGTTGATCTCCGTGGCAGTGCCGTGGGCGTTGTAATACTGCACCTCTTCGGGCTTTAAGCCGGCGTCCGCCAGGGCGTACTTCATGGCTGTGCCGCCGCCCTCACCGGAGGGATCCGGGGCGGTGATGTGGTAGGCGTCGGCGCTCCCGCCGTAGCCGGCGAATTCCGCCAGGATAGCGGCGCCCCGGGCCTTGGCGTGTTCCTCCGTCTCCAGCACCAGTATTCCTGCTCCTTCTCCCAGGATGAAGCCGTCACGATCCGCGTCGAAGGGGCGGCAGGCTTTTTCCGGGGTGTCGCAGCGTTTGGTAGACAGCGCCTTGAGCATCTGGAAACCGCCAATGGCAAAGGCGGTGATACAGGCTTCGGTACCGCCGGAAACGACCACATCACAGCGGCCGGAGCGGATCAAGTCCAGGGCCTGGCCCAGGGCGTCGGCGCCGGAAGCGCAGGCGGTAACTTGGGTGTAGGCGGGACCGCGCAGACCGAAAACCATGGAAACATTCCCCGCAGCTTCATTGTTAATCATCAGGGGTACGGTTAATGGCAGCATGCGCTTGGGGCCGTTGTCAAAAAGTTTCCGGAAGGATTCGGTGACGACATCGAAACCGCCTATACCATTTCCTAGGACTACCCCGGCTTTGTTAGGGTCACCCTTGATCCGCCGCCGGCCTTCCCCAGCGTCTTCCAAAAGATCCGCCTGCCCAAGCGCCTGGGCCGCAGCGGCCACCGCAAACTGGGTGAACCGCGCCATCTTCCGGTAATCTTTTTTATCGATCCATTGGGAGGGATCAAAATCCTTAACCTCCCCTGCGATGGTTACATCAAAACTGGTAGTGTCAAATTGGGTGATCTTCCCGATGCCGCTTTTTCCCGCTATAAGGGATTGCTTAAATTCTTCCACCGTATTTCCGATGGGAGAAATCACGCCCATACCGGTTACAACAACCTTAGTTTTCATCAAAACTCCTCCACTAGCACATATTTACTATATAAACATTCCGCCGTCAACGGCGATTACCTGTCCGGTTATGTATGCCGCTCCGTCGGAAGCAAGGAACAGCGCTGCTTCCGCAATGTCCGAGGGCTGACCAATCCGTTTAAGGGGGATGTGTTCAGTCATCTTTCCCTTGGCTTCCTCAGGGATTGCGTTGGTCATGTCCGATGCGATAAACCCGGGGGCTATGGCGTTGACCCGCACGCCGCGGCTCGCCGTTTCCTGTGCCAGGCTCTTGGTAATGCCGATTACCCCGGCCTTGCTGGCGGCGTAGTTTGCCTGGCCGCCGTTGCCGTGGATTCCCACCACGCTGGACATATTGATGATAGAACCGCTGCGGCGACGTATCATGTCCCGCCCTACGGTGCGGGCTATAATAAAGGTGGCGGTAAGATTTACGTCCAGCACTTTCTGGAAATCCTCCAGGCTCATCCTGAAGGAAAGATTGTCCTTGGTGATCCCGGCGTTATTCACCAGGATGTCGAAGCCGCCGGCCTTTTTCACTTCCCCATCGATAAGGGCTTCCACTTCCTGGACTTTCCCTAAATCGGCGCTGATCCAGTGGAGTTTGCCGCCGGACTTGGAGATCCGTTCCTGCAAATCCGCGGGTTCCTTGGTTCCCAGGCCCCAAACTTCCGCCCCTTCTTCCAGGAAACGATCCGTAATAGCCCTGCCAATGCCCCGGGACGCCCCGGTTACCAACGCCTTCTTTCCTTCCAGTCTCATAAAATCTCCTTGGGTCCTAATTATTAAACAGAGCTGTAATTTCTTCAACCTTCCCTGCCGGGAAGCCCGGCAATTCGGCGCCCGAATCCTTCCAAAGCCCCTGCAGGACTTTTCCCGGGCCGGTTTCCAGAGCTATTTCTATGCCCAGGGCGGCGATGGCGTGTTCTTCGGCGATCCACCGCACCGGGGAGGTGATCTGCTTTAAGGCCAAGTCCTGGGCTTCCGCGCCGGAGCGTACTTCCTTGCCGGACACGTTGGAAAACAGGGGAATCACCGGGTCCTTAAAGGTGATCGATTCCAGTACCGGGCCGAAGCGATCCGCCGCTTCCGCCATGAGGGGGGAGTGGAAGGGACCGGCAACTTGAAGCCGCAGGACCCGCTTGGCCCCCGCTTCCTTAAACTTTGCCTCCGCCGCTGTCAAAGCTTTTGCGGTTCCGGCCACCACCACCTGTCGGGGGGAGTTGATGTTAGCTGCGTAGAGATCCGCAATGCCCGAAGATTTAACCAGGGTCTCCACCTGATCCGGGGCCAGACCGATAACCGCCGCCATGCCTGGGGCGCTATCCGCGCCGCCACCGCTCTGCTTGGCGATATGTTCCACCGTTTCCTGCATAGCCTTACCGCGGGCAACCACTAGTTTCAGGCAATCCGCGGGGCTGATAACCCCAGCGGAGACAAGGGCGGCGTATTCGCCAAGGCTGTGCCCGGCAACGCAGACCGGCTTCAGGTCCCGGTCCTTCAGAAATGCTGCGGCGCAGAGGTTTGCCAGGGTGACCGTGGGCTGGGCTATGTCGGAGCGCTTGAGGAATTCGGCGTCCGAATCCCGGAGCAGCGCTTCCATATCCCTGCCCATGGCCTCGGAAGCCAGGGCAAAGAGTACCGCCGCCGCCTTAGACAGGGCAAGAAAATCCAGGGCCATACCAGGATACTGGGCGCCCTGACCGGGGAAAAGAAATGCCGCTTTAGTTTTATTGGTTACCATACTATCAGATTCCCTCCAAAGGTTAATCCGGCGCCAAAACCGATGGTCATTATCAGATCCCCCTTCTTGATTTTTCCGTCCCGGTTGAGTTCATCCAGGGCGATGGGGATCGATGCCGACGATGTATTGGCGTATTCTTCAATATTGAGAAAGAACTTTTCATCCGGTATGCCTAAGCGCTTTCCTGCGGCCTGGACGATCCGGGCATTGGCCTGGTGGGGCACGATGCGGTCCACCTGATCAACGGTGATACCCTGCTCGGCGAGGAGCTTTTCGATGGTACCGGTTACCGCCTTTACGGCGAAGTTATATACCGCCCTGCCGTCCATCTCGAGAACCGAGGGGAACTCCACGGTTTCGCCCTTTTTAAAGGGCTGCCGGGACCCGCCCCGGCGGTTGATGATGCTTTCCGCCCCGGTACCATCCGCCCCCAGGATGGTCCTGAGGAGCCCCCGCTTGCCCGCATCGGCCCCGGTTTGTTCAACCAGAACCGCCCCGGAACCGTCGCCGAAGAGTACGCAGGTACTGCGGTCCTCCCAGTTGGTTACCCGGGTCAAAATCTCGGAACCGATCACCAGAGCCCGCTTCCGGGCGGGGTTTAGGCTCAAATAGCCCGCGGCGAATTCTAATCCGTAGATAAAACCGGAACATCCAGCGGTAATATCCAGGGCTGCAGCGTTTTTCGCCCCTAATTTGGCCTGGACAAGGCAGGCTGTGGAGGGGGTTCCGTAATAATCCGGGGTTACGGTCGCTATAATGATCAGATCCAGGCTGAGGATAAGCTCCTCCGCCGTCTCCCCGGTCTTTTCCACCGCCATAGACAGGACCTGCTGGGCTGCTTCCAGGGCTAAATCGCTGCTCGCAATGCTTTCATCCGCAATATGCCGGGCCCCGATCCCGGAATGGGAACGGATCCACTCATCATTTGTGTCAATCCGCTGCGCTAACTCGTCGTTGCTAACCCTGTTTGGCGGAATAGCTTTTCCGGTTGCGATTATCTCGAATGCCATACGTTCTGCCCTTCCATGACAAAATTTGCTTTTTTGTCATGATTAATATAATAACATTTTAGAGAAAAATGTCAAGTTTAATTTTTAGACCCGGGGGAGAATAAATAGTTGCAGGGAATTGGGCTTACACCGTATCGCGCTTAATCTTCTTTGTGGTGGTCATCTCCATGGGCTCGTCCAGAATATTCAGCCGTTCTATCTTCTGGTAGGGGAGGAGCCGGCGGTTCACTTCGGAGATGATTCGTTCCATTTCAGTGCGGATCTGCTCCTTCGATTGTCCGGCATTGAAATAATCCGGGCTGGGGAAGATCAGAGCTTCTATGCCTTCGGTTTTTAGCTTTTTATCCGCCGTAAAGCCCCGGATCAGGATCTGATCGATTTCTTCGTAGAGCTGGAATTCGTTTTCGATTTCTTCGGGGTAGACGTTCTTACCCCCATCGGTGACGATGAGGTTTTTCGCCCGGCCGGTAAGGTAGAGATAGTCCTCGTCGTCCAGGTAGCCCAGGTCACCGGTTTTGAGGTAGCCGTCGGGGGTAAAGGCCGCTTCTGTTTCCTTGGGCAGCTCGTAGTAACCCTGCATGACCACCGGGCCTTTGAGGATGACCTCCCCCACACCCCGGTTATCCGGGCGGAGTATCCGCATATCCACCATGGGTATCACCTTGCCCACGCTGGTTTCCTTGTAATGATCCACCGGGTTGAGGGTGATGATGGGGGATGTTTCTGTCAGACCGTAACCCTGGATAAAGTTGATCCCCAACTGGTTGAATTTCCGAAATACACTGGGCGCCAGTGGGCCGCCGCCGCAGATGCAGGTCTTTACCGATGTCAGGGAAGCCTGATCCAGGATGAAGCGGAACATCTTTTTCCCGGGATTCACCTTGAAGGTCTTTTTGATAAACCCCGATACGGCCAGGAGTATCGACAGGATCCCATAGACCAGGGGACCCTTTGCCTTTATACCCCGGATAATCCCCGCCAGGAGCTTGTTGAAAAGCATGGGCACCCCCAGGAACAGGGTGATTTGGGCCTGCTTCAGGTCCTTGAGGATGAACTTGGTGACCATCTTTTTGCCGAATACCAGTTCCGCCCCCACCGTCATGACCACGATGAAGACGGTCATACTGTAGGCGTGGTGGATGGGGAGGAGGGCGTAAAAAATATCCTCCGGGATAAGGTCGATGTGGGCCCGGGCAAGGTAGCTGTCCGATAGAAGGTTGGCATGGCTCAGCATGACCCCCTTGGGCTTTCCCATGGTTCCGGAGGTAAAGAGTATGGCCGCCAGATCGTTTTCGCCGGGGAGCTCAGCCGCGGACTTTGGATTGACCGGTCCATCCAGGTCGTATAGGTAGGTGCCCACCCCTTTTCGAAGGGATACTATTTCGGTCAGGCTGTCTTTCAGGTTTGCTGCGCAGCGTTCGTACTTTTCCTCGTCCACAAAGAGGATGCGGGCCTTGGCTGTTTTAATGAGGAGTTCTGTCTCTTCCTGCCTGACCTGATGGTCGATGGGGATCACCACGGCGCCGGCAAAATGGATGGCGATAAACGCCACGGCCCACTCGGGGGAATTCTTCCCCGTCAGGGCGATGCGATCCCCCCTGCGTATCCCCCGGCTGTACAGCCACCGGGATATGGCCTCAATGGTTTTTAGGGCCTCGTTATAGCTCAGGCTGATCCGGTCCGGCTCGTAAATAGTGAAACAGGGCCGCTCCCCATACAGGGAAACCGTAATTCTGAAAGCCTCCGGCATGGTAGGCCAGGTCCCCTTAAAAACCGTTCCCCGATATGCATCCAAATAAGCCCAGGGTGTGTTATTACCCATTTGTTTCTCCCACAAAAAATGATTATATATATTATAGAGGTATATTTGTGAAAAAAGCTATTCATTTCTACGTTCTTATACTTCTCTGCATGATAAGTTGTTCCGGCCGGATCGACGGCAATCTCCGCAGAGACGGATCGGCGGAGCTTTCCTTGGAGATAAGTCTGGAAGACCGGATGACGGCGCTTATCCGCTCCTTGGCGGCCCTTGGGGGGACCGGACCCGCAGCCCGGGATGCTCCGGTCATCGACGGTCCGGCCATAGCCCGGTCCATGGCCGCCGCGCCGGGTATTGAGTCGGTTAATCTGGTAAACCGGAGTCCCTCCAGCATAGCCGGGAACATCCGTATCTCCCAGATAGACCGGTTTCTCGCCCTGCCCGCCATCTCCGGGGCCGAAACGGCGGGGGGAAAACGGTTTATCACCTATATACCCATGGCTTCCCCGGGGGATAGCCGGCTTTTAATCGCCATGGACCGGAGTACCGCCCCCCTGCTGCTGGCCATGATTTCCGAGGATGTCCGGGACTACCTTTCGGCGCTTATGGCCCCGGCGGCAACCGGGGAGCCCCTTTCCCGGGTGGAATACCTGGATTTGGTAGGTTCGTTTTATGGTAAAGCCCTGGCGGATGAGATTGCCGCCGCCCGCATTACCGCCTCCATCGGTTTCCCCGGCACGGTAAGTTCCGTTAAGGGCGGTTCCTTTAGCAGGACCTTGGCCCGTTTTGACATACCCCTGGTGGATCTTCTGGTTCTGGAAAATCCGCTGGAATACGAAGTTGTCTGGCGCCAGGACCGGTAGACCTTCCCCCGGTTTCTTGATTATTATAATTCCATCCGCATTATCCTAGAGAAAAGGGAGTGAATTATGGAAAATTTTTTTAAGCTAAAGACTCACGGAACCACGGTAAACCGGGAGATTGTGGCGGGGCTTACCACCTTTCTTACCATGGCCTATATTTTAGTGGTTAATCCCAGCATGCTGGGCAGTATAGGCGGCGGAATGACCCCCGGAGCGGTCTTTACCGCCACGGTGCTCGCTTCGGCTATCGCTACCCTGGCGATGGCCTTTTTGGCAAACCTGCCGATTGCCCTGGCCCCGGGCATGGGACTTAACGCCTTCTTTACCTATACGGTAGTTTTTGGTATGGGGTATTCCTGGCAGATCGCCCTTACCGCGGTTTTCCTGGAGGGCATCCTCTTTATCCTGCTGTCCCTGGTTAATGTACGGGAACTGATTATTAAGGCTATTCCGGTTAACCTGAAAAGAGCGGTGGCCGTAGGTATCGGTCTCTTCATTGCCCTTATCGGCCTTGCTAATGCCGGGGTGGTGGTGAACGACAGCGGTACGGTAATCGGCTTGGGAAAGATCAGTTCCGGAAGCGCCCTATTGGCCCTTATCGGTCTGGTGATTACCGTCATCCTCTATGCCAGAAAAGTTCCGGGGTCCATTCTCTTAGGTATCCTGATTACCACTGTTATAGGGATCCCCATGGGGGTTACCGCCATACCAAATAATTTTTCTCCGTTCAGTCTCCCCGCAGCTCCGTTGTTTTTCAAGTTTGATTTTGCCTCCGTGGCGACCCTGAAGTTCTTTACGGTGTTTTTCACCTTCCTGTTCGTGGACATTTTTGACACCGTGGGAACCCTGGTTGGGGTGACCACCCAGGCGGGGCTTATCGATAAGAACGGTAATATCCCAAAGGTTAAGCAGGCCCTTCTTTCGGACGCCATTGGCACCGTTGCCGGCGCCGCCCTGGGAACCTCCACGGTAACCAGCTATGTGGAAAGCAGTGCCGGTGTGGCCGCCGGCGGTCGTACGGGACTTACCTCCCTGACCACCGCGGTACTGTTTCTGCTGGCGCTTTTCCTTTCTCCCATATTTCTGCTCGTCCCCGGCGCCGCCACCGCCCCGGCGTTGATTCTGGTCGGTTATCTCATGATGCGATCCGTAACGGATATTAACTTTTCGGACCCCACCGAGGGTATCCCGGCGTTTATAACCATTATCATGATGCCCTTTGCCTACAGCATCGCCGAAGGAATAGTCTACGGACTTCTTTCCTATGTGCTTCTCAAAACGGCCACGGGCAAGTACAAGGAAATCACCCCCGTAACCTGGGTTCTGTTTGTGATATTTATATTACGGTTCTTTATTTAAGGAGAAATTAGGAAGGAAGAGTGAGGAACGGCCGGAGGGCTTTTCCTCATTTCTCACTCCTAATTTCTTAGTTTCCCTCTTTAATTATTTCAATCTTAATTCCGTCATTCTGGTCCGGTTCGTCCTTTGGGGGGATGGAGACGCGGAGTATGCCGTTTTTGTAGACCGCTTTTACCTGCTCCTGGGCGTATTTATCCAGGGGGACGTAGTATTTCTGTTTTTCGATGTCCTTCATTTTAAGGCGGCGTTTGAAGTAGCGGAAATTTTCTTCCTGGGACAGGTCAAAGCCGGAATCGTCGTTGACCCTTGCGGAGAACACCATGTAATCCCCCTGGAAGGAGAGGCTGATGTCCTTTTCGTCGAATCCTGCAAGGGCAAATTCAAATATCATGCTGCGGTCGGCGGTCATGTAGACATTCATTGGGGGGTAGGAATAGTTGGGATAATAATCGACGTGCTCATCGAAACTTCCCTTGGCAAAGGGGCCCCGGCGGCCGCAGCCCTCGCCCCGTAAAGGGTCGCCGCCCCTAACCGTATCGCCCCCCAGGGGATTGAAATTCCGTTGGAATTCATCGGTGAAGTTTTGGGCGGCTTCGAAGATCTCGTCGAAGATCGTCCCCATGTCCATGTAGGATCTGTTGCCTTTCATACAGGCTCCTTTCACACCTCGGTGTGTATACGCCGTCATGGCGCGTTGTGCCGGCATTAAGCCCAGCCGATTCGACCCTCATACGAGCGGTCATTAAGGATACTTTGTTTTCTTCCTATAATATAATTCTATTCTTCACAAAAATCTAGGTTAAAGGCGGGTTTTTGCGATGTGGGCGAGTTTTTTACGGTCAATATTGGCGCCGTTTACGCGCAGAGTTTCCCGGGCTATCCGGTTTCCCAGGCCTGAACATTCCGCCAGCGACTTGCCCCGGAGCCAGGCGGCGAGGAAAGCGGCACAGAAGGCGTCCCCGGCGCCGGTACTGTCCTTGGGGATAATGGCGGGTATGGCATTCCGGTGGACGGCGCCCCCGGCGAATACCGTGGAGCCCCGGGAACCCTGCTTTACTACAATGATGGGAAAAAGCTCGTCCGTGGTCAGTTTCCGTAAGAACCGGTATATCCGGTGAATTTCCCGGTTGTTTCCGGTATCGTCCTCTTCATCCGCCGCATTGTTTTTGGCAGCGCCCCCGGTATAAAAAGCCCGGGTTTCGGCTTCGTTCATAAAGAGGATCAGCGGGTATTCCCGGCTATAGCGGATAATCTCTGCGGCCCGTTCCTCCGCAATTTCGGCGGAACCCACGTCCAGGGCGACCACGGTGCCGTATTGGTTTGCCCTGTCCAGGATATATCGGGTTAGATCTTCCCTGTGAAGAATAAAGCCGTCCAGGACTACTACCTTTGTTTTTCGGATTAGCTCGTCATCAATATGTTCCCGCTTTAGCTCCAGGGCCGCGCCAGGGGAGGCGGCTATCCTGGTTTTTCCGCCCGGGAGTTGGAACATAACGCAGATCCCCGTGGGGAGTACCGACCGAAATAAACGGAAAGCGGTTCCCGCTGCGACGAGCTCCGTTTCGTAGAACTGTCCAAGACGGTCATCCCCAACGGAACCTACAAATATTGTAGAAACACCCAGTCCCGCGGCGACCTTTGCGGTATTGGCTGACCCGCCTCCGGCGGATGAAAAAGCCCCGGGGAAAGCTAGGAGTATTTCCTGGATTTTCTCCGGAGCCACATGCTGGACCGGTTCTGTTATTCCTAAGGAATCAAGCTCCTTCACCGTTGAAGGAGCAAACACATCAACCAGGGCATTCCCTATGCAGAGTAATTCAATTTCCGCTTCATCCATATTATTCTGCGGTATCTTTCGACCTTACTTCGGGACTGCGATAACCGACTGCAGGTCCGGCTTCTTCTTCAGCTCTTCCTTCAATCCTTCGGCGCGGCCCTTGTTTACATAGTCCTTGCTTTGGAAGGAATAGGTGAATTTGGTATGCACATCGTAGGTCCCCGCCATCAGGGCGTAGGCGTCTTCGGTCATCACCAGTTCTTCGTCGGTGGGGATGATGTAGACCGGTATCTTCGATTCCGGCTTGGAGATCAGGGTTTCGGTATTCCGGGTACAGGCAAGGTCGTTCTTCTTGGGATCGTAGACAATGCCGATACCCTCAAGGCCTTCCAGGATTTTCTTCCGGATGAAGAAGGCAAATTCGCCAACCCCGGCGGTAAAGACCAGGGCGTCCACCCGGCCAAGGGTGGCTTGGTAGGCGCCGATGTACTTCTTTACCCGCTGGGCTTCCATGTCCTGGGCAAGCTTTGCCCGTGCATCACCCGCCAGGGTTGCCTTCTGGATGTCCCGGCGATCCACATACTGGCCGGTAATGCCCAGGAGTCCGGACTTCTTGTTCAGGGCGCTTTCCATTTCCGCGGCGCTCAGGCCGGCTTTCCGCATCACATAGAAGGGCAGGGCAGGGTCCGCATCACCGGACCGGGTTCCCATGATGAGCCCCTCCAGGGGGGTCATTCCCATGGATGTATCGAAGGAGCAGCCGTCCTTAACGGCGTTCACCGAGGCGCCGTTCCCCAGGTGACAGATGATCAGGTTGGTCTTGTAGGGGTCCTTGCCCAGGAGCACCGCCGCCCGTTTTGCGGTGTAGAGGAAGCTGGTTCCGTGGAAGCCGTAGCGGCGCACCGAGTATTTCTCGTACCAATCGTAGGGTACCGCGTAAAGGTAGGATTCAGGGGGCATGGTCTGGTGCCAAGCGGTATCCATGATAGCGCAGTGGGGTACATTGGGGAGCACCTTCTTGGCCGCCTGAATCCCCATGATATTGGCAGGGTTGTGCAGGGGGCCCAGGTCCTTAACTTCATCCAGGGTCTTCATCACATTATCATCCACAATGACCGATTTGATAAACTTATCGCCCCCGTGAACCACCCGGTGGCCCACGGCCTTGATAATCCCCATATCGGTGATTACCCCGTGTTCCTTGTCGGTCAGGAGCTTGATGATCAGGTTCACCGCCTCGGTGTGGTCCGGACAGTCATGCTCCACCACGTACTCTTCCTTACCCTTGGCCTTGTGGGAGATAAAGGAACCCTTCAGGGTAACCTTTTCCACATTTCCCACCGCCAGGATATCCTTGGCTTCCCAATCGTAGACCTGATACTTAGCGGAAGAAGATCCGCAGTTCAATACCAAAATAACCATGTATAACCTCACTTATTATTGATTTTTGTGTAACTCGACGGAATTATAGCATGGGGACGGCGCTTTGTCAGGATGGCAATGCAGCTTTTTATTGAAAGATCGCGATTAAAATAGGTCTCCTACAACAATTCCGTCCGGCCTGCGGCCTTAATCTGTTCCACAATATTTTTGACCCCCTGGGTCGCGCCTTTTTTGGAGATAAGTACCGAACCGGGGCTGCCGTCTTTTCCCGATCGGACCACCACGATGAGGTCATCCACCCCGCAGATGGCTACGGGTAAGTCGGCGTGTACAAAACAGCCCGATGAATCCTGGGTGTACACTTCGGTAGAACTGGGGTCCGATGCAAGCCGGGCGTATTCGTCCCAGCTGCCCACGTCAAACCACTCAAACCGGGCGGCGGCCATTACGGTTCGGCTGCACTTTTCCGCGATGGCGTAATCCACGGAGATCCCCGGCGCGGCATGGTAGGCCGCTTCCAGGCCGGGCCATTTATCCAGGACCCGTATGCCCCCCTGAACCGTGTAGGCATCTTTACCCGGGGCGGCAAGTTTTTCGAAGGCCTTGAAAATGTCCGGGGCGTTCCGGCGAAATTCCTCCAGGATAAAGCGGGAGGAAAAGCCGAACATCCCCGAATTCCAGTAGTAGTTTCCCGCGGCTAGAAATTGTTCCGCCTTTTCCGGACTGGGTTTTTCCCGGAAAGACAGGACCTTGTAAACCGCTGTTGCCTGATCCTGCCCGGCAAGCAGCTCTCCGGTTTCGATATAGCCGTAGCCGGTTTCCGGTCCCCGGGGGGGTATACCGAAAATCGCCAGGTTGCCCTGGGCAGAGAAAGCCGCAGCTGCCGCGGCATCGGCTTGGAAAACCGCCAGGGGTTGTATGATGTGATCGCTGGTTAGGACCAGCACATTCCGGTCCTCCCCTCTTTCCCCGCCGGCATAGAAGGCCCCACAGGCTATGGCGGGGGCGGTGTTTTTTGCCAAGGGTTCTGGAATCAAAACCAGCCGTTTTTTATCACCCGCACTGTAATTTTCGCAAACCCTGATAATATGGGGGACATGGGTTTTCCCGGCAATAATAATGACCCGGCCGTCCCCGCTTGTTACCGCCAGGGCTCGGTCCACCGCATCATTGAAAAAGCTGCCCCCGTTATTGACGGAAAGGAACTGTTTGGGGGTTTTGGAGTTACTGGCAGGCCATAACCGGGTTCCGGAGCCCCCGGCCATGATAATACAGTCGTTAAACATAAATTTTCTAAATTATACGCCAATTTTCAGGCAGGAACAAGCTGCCTTGTGGGTTTCGGTGGATATTCATATATATTACTGATATTGTAGAATACTATGAAACATACGATGAAACCGGATAGTGGATCCGAACATTTCTACAAAACCCTTGTAAGGCTGGCTCTGCCAATCTCCCTGCAGAACCTGATAACCTTTGCCGTCAATTTTGCGGATAATCTCATGGTTGGAAGCCTCGGGGACTTGGCTATCTCCGGGGTTTTTATCGGGAACCAGATTCATGCTCTGCTGCAGTTTATTGTCGGTGGTATTGGCGCCGCATTGGTGATCCTGGCGACCCAATACTGGGGGAAAAAGGACACAAAGAGTATCCGCTCAATAATAACCATATGTTTGTGGGCAGGTATTTTTGCCGGCGTGGTGTTTACCGTTTTCTCAGTCTGCTTCCCCTCGCTTGTGATTGGGGTATTGACCATCAGGTCCGATGTTTTTGCTTCGGCCTTGCCCTATGTCAGGATAGTCGGAATTTCCTTTGTGTTTTTTGCGGTTTCCCAGGTGTTAATCGCATCCCTGCGGAGCGTTGAAAAGGTACGGTTTGGGATGTTTGTTGCCCTGGCTGCCCTCTGTGTTAACGTCAGTCTTAACTACTGCCTTGTTTTTGGCAAATTTGGATTTCCTGCCCTTGGGGTCACCGGGGCAGCCATTGCAACCCTGATATCCAGGATTGTGGAGTTTATCATCGTGTTGATCTATGTCTTTGCCATAGATAAGCGGATCGGCATGGCCTTTAAAGACCTGGTGAGGTTCGAAAAACAGTTAGTATCGTCCCTAATTAAATATGGCTCACCTGTTGTAGCGGGGGATGTGGTGTGGGCTGTTAATTCTTTTGCGTATACCGCCATTGTCGGCCGGTTTACGGCGGATACTATCGCTGCCTTTAACATTGCGGGAATGATGAATACCCTGGTATATGTATGGATATCCGGTATGGCGGGGGCGGTGGGGATCATGACCGGAAAGATGGTCGGCGCAGGGGAGATTGGAGGGCTCAAACCCTATGCTTACCGGGTGCAGAAATTTTTCCTCTGTGTAGGTGCTATTACGGGGTTATTTGTTTTCTTAACCAAGGGGGCGCTTATCTCCTTTTACAATATATCTCCCGAGGCGGTCATAGGATCGAAGCAATTAATCACCGTATTGTCATTTACTATTATGGGGACCGCCTATCAGATGACATCCCTTTTCGGCCTGGTTAAATCCGGCGGTAATATCTCTTTTGTCTTTAAAAATGACACCATATTTGTTTTTGTGGTTGTCATCCCTTCGGCAATTATCGCGGTGGTTTTTAATGCTCCGGCCTGGGCCGTATTCCTTTGTCTTAAGTGCGATCAGATACTAAAGTGCTTTGTCGCAGTGGTGGTGGTTAACCGTTTTAAATGGGTACGGAATCTCACTGTGGTTTAATCCGCAGTGATACTGAATAGAGAATTACTGAGACCCAAATAAGGCCGAAAGCCGCCAGGTTTTGGATAGGAAAGGATTCGCCGAAAACAAAAATCCCAAGAAAAAACTGAAAGGTAGGGGATATGAATTGAATAAACCCCAGGGTGGAAAGGGGTAGGAGCTTTGCCCCAAGGCCGAAGAGGAAGAGGGGGAGGGCGGTGATTATCCCGCAGGAGACCAGCCCTGCCCAGGCCGGAATCGACAGGCCGGTAAGATCCCCCAGGTTGTTTGGGGGAAAGATAAGAAGCGCTATTCCGATAGGGGCGGCTGCTAGGGTTTCTGCACCCAGGGATTCCAGGGAACCGGAGGCGAGTTTCTTTTTCAGGAGTCCGTAGAATCCGAAGGACAGGGCCAGGCATAGGGAAATCCACGGGAAGGTTCCGGAGAGCAGGGTTATGACTAATACACCAAGACATGCCAGAGCAAATGCTACCCACTGGAGTCGTCCCAGCTTTTCCTTAAAGAAGATAAGTCCCAGAAGAATGGAAATAAGGGGATTAATATAGTAGCCCAGGGATGATTCTATGGTGTGGCCCGTATTAACCGCCCAGATATAGAGGCCCCAGTTAAAGGTGATAACCAGTCCGGAGAGGATCGCCAGGGACCGTTTTTTAGGATCGGTAAAAAGCCGGATCCAGGAACTATTCCGCCCCAGGAGCAGGATGATTCCCACAAAGAATAGGGAGAAGAGGATCCTGAAGGCCAGGATATGCAGGGGAGAGGCGAAGGATAGCAGTTTCCAGTAGAGGGGCAGTATACCCCAGAGAATATACGCCAGAACGGCGCAAACAACGCCCTTAGCCATGGATGACAAAGCCATGATCAAGCATACGCCGGAGGATAGTCCTGCCGCAAGGGGCAATGTAGGTCCCATGGCTTGAAAAAAAACATGTTTTGCGTAACCATATATATTTATGGAAGTAATTACCCTTGGGGACGATCTCCTCCGGCAAAAAGCGGAACCGATCAACCCTATTAATGCTGAATACGTGAAAATTGCCGGCGAGATGATCGAAACCATGCATCAAAGCAAGGGCGTAGGTCTGGCGGGTCCCCAGGTGGGGTTTATGAAGCGGATCTTTGTAATCCATATCGAAGGGGATGTTCCCCGGGTGTTTATCAATCCCTCAATCGTAGCCACTTCCCAGGAAACGGTTAAGCTGGAGGAGGGCTGCCTTTCTCTCCCCGGGATCTGGGCCGATGTGGTCCGTCCCGAAACGGTGAAGATCCAGGCGTGGAACGAAAAAGGCCGGCCCTTTACCATGGAAACCGATGGAATCTTGGCCCGGGTGATCCTGCACGAATACGATCACCTTGAGGGAACCCTCTTTATCGACCGGATTCCCGAATCAAGGCGGAATAAAATCCTCGCCAAATTAGAGAAACGGCAAATGCAGGACTAGGGTGCGGATACTCTTTGCGGGAAGCCCGGCTATCGCCGTACCTTCCCTGGAAGCCCTGGCCCGGCTGAGCCTGGAGGACGATCGTTTCCGGCTGGTGGGGGTGCTCACCAACCCCGATACAAAGCGGGGCAGGCGAGGCGATCCGGAACCCACCGACATCGGCGCCGCGGCGGACCGTCTTTCGGGGGATTTTGCCGACATGCCGCCGCCGGTCCAGCTTAAGCCGGAAAAGCCCGATGGAGCGGTATGGGAAGCAGTTGCCGCCCTGAAGCCGGACTTGTTGGTAAGCTTTGCCTATGGGCACATTTTTGGCCCGCGTTTTTTAAGCCTCTTCCCCCTGGGGGGAATCAATGTTCACCCTTCACTGCTCCCCAAATACCGGGGGGCAACTCCTATTCCGGCGGCCATCCTGGGCCGGGAAAGGGAGACCGGGGTAACCATCCAGCGGCTTGCTCCGGAAATGGACGCCGGGGACATCCTGGCCCAGGAACGATTCCCCCTCAATGGCCGGGAAACTACCCTTTCATTAAGCCATATTGCCGCCGAAAAGGGGGCCGAACTGCTCCTTACGGTAGTTCAGGATTTAGCCCTGGACAGCGCCGCCGGGAGACGTCAAAATAATGATGAGGCCACCTACTGTTCTGTTATCAGTAAGGAGGATGGCCTTATCGACTGGTCACAGGGGGCGGCGGAGATTGACGCAAAGATCCGGGCCTATACCCCCTGGCCGCTTTGCCGGACCTTTCACGGGGAGGAACCGCTCTATATCCTTGAGGGGGGGCTTCCTGAGGAGCCGGTTCAGGCCGAAAACGCCGGGCCCCTGCTGCCGGGAACGGTTTTGGGCATAGACAGGAACTCGGGTATTCTGGTACAAACGGGAGACGGGGTTTTTGCTGTCCGGCGGCTCCAATACGCGGCTAAGAAAGCCCTGGCTTGGCGGGATTTTTTGAACGGCGCCAGGGATTTTATCGGAGCCCGGCTCACCGGGTTAGTGTAAGAGGGTAATATGGGTTTTCGGGACCGGTTTAAGTTTCATATAGATTTTGGCTCTATCGAAGGGTATGTGGGGAACCATCTGCGGTTTTTTATTTCCTTGGCCATAGGGCTCATCGTTTTTGTGGGCATTATCGCCCTGGCGGTGTTTTTTGTTGCCGTCCGGGGGGCGGAGCAGACCATGGTGCCCGATGTCCGGAATATGGAGCTTACCGATGCGCTCCTGGAACTCCAGGTGAAGGAGCTATATCCCCGGCTTCAGCTCCGGTTTTCCCAGGCTGCCTCTGAACGGGGCCGTGTTCTGGAGCAAAGCCCCGAGGCGGGGACCATCGTTAAGGCGGGCAGGCGGATTCGGCTTGTGGTGAGCCAGGGGGTGGTGATCAACAATGTGGAAAACTATGTGGGCCGCAATATCGATGAGGTCAGGATGGATCTCCAAGCCCTTTTTACGACCGCCATGCCCCTGTTATCGTTAAAAGAACCCTTCATGTACCAGTATTCGCCGGAAGTTCCAGGGACCATACTTCAGCAGAGCCCCGAACCGGGGACCACCATTTCCGGCCCCATAGCCTTGGAACTGGTGATCAGCCGGGGTTTGGAACGTGAGATGATCAAGATTCCCGAGCTGACGGGGCTTTCCATCGGGGAGGCCCTGGAGCTTATCGGGAAATCGGGGATACGTTTTAGCTTTTCAGAGCGGCCCCCCCGGACCGGCGAGAAACCGGAAACGGTGTTAAGCCAGACCCCTGCGGCAGAGACCGTGACTGAAGCCGGTACGGAGCTTTCCCTAGTGGTAAGTTCCCCGGCGGCTCTTAATGAGGGCGAGGTCTTTGGCATCTTCTCCTATACTCTGCCGGTAAATCCGTATCCTCTGTCGGTCAGTCTGGAGGCCATGCTTCCCTCGGGGGAACGCCGGCCTTTGATAACCGTGAACCACCCGGGGGGCAAATTCACGGTCCCCTACCGCTTGCCTTCGGAGTCCATCCTGATCCTTTCCATGCTCAACCGCGAGCTGTACCGGGA
This sequence comes from Treponema primitia ZAS-1, assembly GCF_000297095.1. Classification (NCBI taxonomy): domain Bacteria; kingdom Pseudomonadati; phylum Spirochaetota; class Spirochaetia; order Treponematales; family Treponemataceae; genus Treponema; species Treponema primitia. The sequence goes on from NZ_AEEA01000017.1 coordinate 20,830, forward strand.
AGAAATTTCTCTCCCCATTGATCCCCTCTCTTTGGATCAGTTCTGATCTGTAGATCGGATCTAAAAAGCCGATATATATAAAGCAGGGGGAAAATTGTTTTCCAAGGAACTTAACGAACTGATTTTCAGCGTCATCACTTCCTGGCAGGTGATAGTCGTTACCATCGGTATTGTCATCTATATCTTCATTGTTTCCTCCGTGGCCCAGCTCTACCATAGCGCCCGTCCCAAGGAGCCTAAGGTCAAAAAGCCTAAGAAGGAGGCGGAAGCTGAAGTTGTCACGGAAGCTGGGGAAGACGACGGCCTGGGGCTTGAGGATTAGGTCTGGTGATTTTGTTCTTCCAGGGAAAATAACCAATCTTTTTTAGCTGTCCCGTGCTGATAAGCCGCCTGATGGTTTTTTTTACATCCTCTTCGGACCAGCGTATTGATTCGGTACTCGAGAGAATGGGGATCGCCTCCTCCTGAGTATAGGCTCTGCGGTTTTTACGAAAAAAACTAAGAACACTTTCCTCCTCCCGCAATCCGGTCTCCGCATTTCCATTGCATACATCGCAGCAATCCGATTCGGGCTTGTCTCCACTGCCCTGGTAGTTGAGCAGGGTAAGCAGGGTTTCCCGCCGGCAGCCCGCAGTATCCCTGCCGTACCGGAACAGTGCTTCCAGCCGCGCTTTGTCCGCATCCTTGTTCGCCCGTTTCAGGGCCAGGGTATCGTCGGGGCCCCAGAGCAGGATAGCCCGGGAAGGCTGGCCATCCCGTCCCGCCCGCCCCGATTCCTGCAAATAGGCTTCCACCGAGGGCGGACAGTCCCGGTGTATCACCGTGCGGATATCCGCTTTATCGACCCCCATCCCATAAGCGCAGGTCGCCAGTAATACTGCTTCGGGGTTTTTGAAGAACCACTGTTCCACATCGGTCTTCTCCTCCCGGCTTAAGCCCGCGTGGTAGAACCGGATTTCCCGGGCCCAGGAAAAATCCGCCGCCAGTTCGTTCCGCAGGTACCGGGCCAGCTTTTCCGTCCCGTTTCGGGATGAGCAGAACACAATAGCCGGCCGCTGATGCCTGACGAGCAGGTCCCGCACCGCCAGGTCCCGGAGTATACAGCCCCGGGCAGAATAGCTGATATTACTCCGGTCCGGGTTACCGATGATACGGTGGGCGTCTGTGCCGCCGAAGATATATTTCTGGATATTGTTCAGGACCGGAGTTGAAGCCGTGGCGGTAAAGGCCGTTACCAGGGGCAGCCCCGGATTGTTATCCGCAGCATTGTTGTTTCCTGCGGCAGCACCGCCTCCTCGACAAGCGCGGATAATCTCAGCGATCCGCAGATAGCTTGGCCGGAAACTCTCTCCCCATTCGCTTACACAATGGGCTTCGTCAACAACCACATGAACAATGCCCAGGGTTCCAAGCATATCCATCACCTTTGGTGTCAGGAGCACCTCGGGATTGGCAATAATGAACCGGCTTTCCCGATTTTTTACCTTGTTCCAGATCGCCTCCCGTTCCTCCCGGCTCTGGCCGCCTCGGAGAATTACCGGCGCGAAGGAGCGTTCCTGTAAACGCCGTTCCTGATCCGCCATAAGAGAGAGGATGGGGTAGATCACCAGGGTGGGTCCTTCGAAGAGCATGGCGGGGAGCTGGAAACAGAGAGACTTCCCGGCGCCGGTGGGCAGTATTACTATCTGACGGCCCATGGCGGCGCGGTCTGTATCGTCCACAGCAGGTATGTCATCGCTGCCGCTGTTGTCTTTGCCGTCCTTAGCATCGTTATCGGGATCTGGTTTTCCTCCAAAATGAGCCCAATTTTCTTGTAAGCCCTCCGGCCAATGAACCGGCGCGCCGGCAGCCTCCGCCGCTTCCAGGATATTCGCCACAACCAGCCGCTGGTAGGGGAACAGGTAGGACAGTCCGAAGAGCTCCTTTACCGCCTGGGTTACCGGGTCGGGGATTTCGGTATCCTCTGTTACTTCCCGGGGTGTTATACGTTCTGTCACCGTATCTTCATTCATTTTTTCCGCCTCCGGCAGATATATGGCGGAAACGGGAAAAACGCTTTAGTCAGCGGTAAAAAATTGGAAAATTATTGCAATTTATAGAACGGCCTAATCCCAGGGATTGATCAGGTTGAGCCCTTCCACCGCTGCAAAGTCCCGGGTGTTCCGGGTGAGCAGAGTCAGGCGATGGGTCAAGACGGTAGCGGCTATAAGGGAGTCATTGGGGGACAGCGTTTGTTTTGCCTTGGCGCGAAGCCTTCCCCATTCCAGCATTACATCGGTATCCAGAGGGATAATACGGTTTTCATTCACCCCCAGTATCTCATGGTAAAACCAGAAGGAAAGATCAGACTTCTTTTTCCCTTCCGGTAATTTCTCTATACCAAAGAAAATTTCTCCAACAGAGACAGCGCTGGTGAGAATATCATCTTCAGGGATATTTTCCAAAAATGCCCTAACCCTGGGATTGGGGTTTGACTTTTTCATTTCGGATAAAACATTGGTGTCCAGAAGATATTTCACAGATCAATATCCCGCCATACTTCCGCCTTGCGATCCGGTAGTTCAAGCTCCACATCCGGCCAGGGGCAATTCATTAATGCCTCAATAAAGCTTGGTTTTTTCCCCATAAGACCCCGGTATTTTTCCATGGAAAGGATAACCGCCGTTTCTTCACCCCGGACCGTAATAATCTGTGGTAACTTGGCAGCCGATTTGATTACTTCGCTGAATTTTGCCTTTGCATCCTGTAATTGCCAGGTATTGCTTTTAAGCTGTGTGGTCATATGCATACCCCCCCATGACTAGTCTGTCTAGTCAGAATATAGCATGGATCACCAGAAAAAGCAAGTAGAATTCCCTTGTTTTCTTGCCTATCCTCTTAGTTTGCTCAGTCGTGTACAGGCTTCCTCCACATCGGCCCGGTGTCCGAAGGCGGAGAAGCGTATGAAGGACTGGCCCGCCGGGCCGAAACCTGCGCCGGGTGTGGTGACCACCTGGCATTTTTCCAGGATTTCCGCGAAGACTTCCCAGCTGTCCCTACCGGGGAAACGCGCCCAGATGTAGGGGGAATTGTCACCGCCCACACAGGTGATGCCGAGCCCCTGGACAGCCTGACGGATGAGTTTGGCGTTGCCCAGGTAGAAGTCGCAGAGTTCCCGTATTTCCTTGAGACCTTCGCTCTCCAGGGCGGCGAGTCCCCCGGCTTGGGCAATATTGGAGGCGCCGTTAAAGATGGTACCGCAGATCCGGGCCCAGTCGGCGTTGACACTTTCGCCCCCGGCGTACTTTAGATCCTTGGGGACCACGGTCCAGCCCAGGCGCACCCCGGTAAAGCCCGCGGGCTTGGAGAAGGAATTCACTTCAATGGCACAGGTCCGGGCCCCTTCAATCTCAAAGATAGACTTGGGGAGCGTCGGGTCCCGGATGTATTCGGCGTAGGCGGCGTCGAAGATTACCAGGGTCCCCTTCTTTTGGGCCGCCGCCACAAGATCGCCAAGCTGTTTCCGGTTGGCCACCGCGCCGGTGGGGTTGTTGGGGGAGCAGAAGTAGAAGAGCCCGTTTTCAGGGAGCAGGGAAAGGTCGGGGAAATAGTCATTCTCCGCAGTACAGGGGAGGTAACTGATCCCCCCATAGCCTGTACCGGCCCAGGCTCCGGCGGCGCCGATAAGCACCGACCCATCCACATAAACCGGGTAGGAGGGGTCCTGAACCGCCACGGGGGTTCCCGCGCCAAAGAGAAGCTGGAGCCTGCCGATGTCACACTTGGCACCATCGGAGATAAAGATCTCCTCCGCCGTAAAGGCGCTTTTGTAAAACACCCTGGAGATCCCCTCCCTCAGGGAGAGGAGTCCCTCGTCGCTGTACCCGGAATAACCCTCCACAGTTCCGAGCTGCCGGGCTCCCTCCACCAACCCCCGGTCAATGTGGGGCAGTATGGGTTCGGTGGTATTCCCCACCCCCAGGCTGATGATCTTCGCTTCAGGGTGGGCCGCCGCATATTCCCGCCGCCGCTTGGCAATCTCCGGGAACAGATACCCCGCCTTTATGTTAGCAATACTGGGATTCCGTTTTATCATTTTTTACTCCTTAATGCGCTAGGTGTTGTTTAAAATCTTCCAGCGCAACCCTGTCCAGGGTGGCGAACAGATCTTCTATTGTTTCCCGCCGACGGATTTGCAAAACCGATCCATCGGGCTGGAGCAGCAGTTCGCCGCAGCGGAGTTTGCCGTTGTAGTTAAAGCCCATGGCCCGGCCGTGGGCTCCGGCGTCGTGGATCACCACAAAGTCTCCGATCTCGATCTTCGGGAGCTGCCGCTGGACTGCGAACTTGTCGTTGTTCTCACAAAGACTGCCTACCACATCGTAGGTCTCCGTCAGGGGCGCAGTTTCCTTGCCGGGGATGGTGATGTGGTGGTAAGCCCCGTAGAGGGCGGGCCGCATAAGGTCTGCCATGCAGGAATCCAGGCCGATGTAGTTGCGGTAGATTTCCTTTTTATGGATAGCCCGGGTTACCAGCCAGCCGTAGGGGCCGGTGATCGCCCGGGCCCATTCGGTGTGTATACCCAGCGGGTCAAGTCCAGCGGGAACGATGATTTCGTCGTAGGCTTTTTTCAGGCCGCCGGCGAGATACCCATAGTCGATGGCTTCCTGTTCCGGCTTGTAGGGTATCCCCGCGCCGCCTCCGAGGTTTACAAATTCTAATCTGATGCCGGTTTTAGCCTTGAGTTCCGCCGCCAGTTCAAAGAGGATGCGGCCGGTCTCAATGTGGTAATCCACGTTCAGTTCGTTGGAGGCCACCATGGTGTGCAGGGCGAAGCGTTTGGCGCCCTTGTCCCGGAGCAAGGGGAAGGCAGCGAGTATCTGTTCCCGGGTAAAACCGTACTTAGCCTCTTCGGGTTTCCCGATGATGGCGTTCCCCCCCTTGAGGGGTCCCGGGTTGTAGCGGCAGGAAATAAGTTCCGGGATGCCCGCTGTTTTTTCCAGGTATTCAATATGGGAAAAATCGTCCAGGTTGATCACCGCCCCCAGATCCCGGGCGGCGGAATATTCCCGGGCCGGGGTCTCGTTGGAAGTAAGCATCAGGTCTTCGCCCTTCATGCCCGCCATATCCGCCAAAATAAGCTCTGGGAGACTCGCACAGTCCGCGCCTAATCCTTCGTCAGCCAAGATTTTCAGGATAAAAGGGTTGGGCAGGGCCTTTACCGCGTAGTGTTCCTTATAAGAAGGAAATACCGAAAAGGCCTTTTTGACCGCCCGGACGTTTTCCCGTATGGCTTTTTCACCATAGATGTAAAAGGGGGTAGGGTAGCGTTTTGCCAGCTCATCAAGCTGGGGTCTTGTTAAGGGGAACCGTTTTTCACTCATGGTTCATTTTACCCTAAGAGCAGAATAAGGTGAAGTACTTGCTCAGGATAAAAACATTTACTTTTTAAGCGCTGAGTCAAATCAAATGAAAGGTTTGCAGGGGATTATCCGACAAAAACCGCTTGACAATTATTATTGTTAGTTTATTATAACATATAGTTAGTTTTATATAACTTACTACATATTTTATTAGGAGGTTCTTTTATGAAAAGAACGATTTATCTCATTCGAGCTAAGTTATTGCTGATAGGTCTCATCGGCCTATTTTTCGCCATTGCGTTGACAGGCTGTCCAACAGGCAATGATGATCCTGACATTTGGCTTGCGGAACTGAGCAATCCCTTTCTTGGGAAGTGGGAGTCAGATATTCCGAGTGCTCAAATGCACTTGATATTTGACTATAAAACAGATGGTACCTTTGACTACGAAATTCCTGGAATGCCCGCAGACGAAGGCGGCAAGGGATCGGGCGGTTATCTGGTTACCGGCAACATAATGGTCTCGTACCTGAGTTTTGAAGGCGCTGCGGGATACACCTTCAAAGTGGTTGATAATGATACCATTGACGTTACGGAAATCGAAACGGTAAAAGGAGATGGCAGTTTTGTATTGGGAGAGACCGCACCCTTTACCCGCGTTGCCGGTTCGGCGGTGAACAAAGAAAACAAACCCTTTGTATTGAACCATCCGTATCTTGGGAAATGGCATTTTGAGATGGATATGACCGACGAAGAAGAATTTGGAGATACTGAAGAACACCATATTATAGTACTCTATGAAGCAAAGGCAGACGGAACGCTCGCGTATGATTTTACCATGGATGACATACCCATAGAGACAAGTGTAGCCTCCTATTTTATTTTTAATAATACAACACTGGTTTCCTATGAAGCTGCTGAGGGTTTTGGAACAGGTACAATCACACCACATGCAACCGATCCAAATACTATTTACTTGGCGGAAGAAGGTGAATCGCCTGTTCCGCTTACCAGAGTTCCCTAAGCGCAATAACACCCCGAATCTTTTTTGGGGTGTTATTGATTAAAGAACCGCATATAGGGTACGATGGCCGCTAAAATTTCAGTCTTAGCGGCCATCTATATCACTGCCCGATAATGAGGAGGATTCATCTTGATAAAACCGGAGAATACGAAGTTTTTGTTCGTTATTTGTATTGTCTCCGTGCTCTCTGCGGTTTTTCCTAAAGCATTGTTTAAATTGTTGACAAAAGCTTTATGGCAGTATACAATAATACGAAGGTATTCTATGAAAAGAAGTGTTATTGTATTGTTAATGCTAACATTGCTGTCTTTTGTTTTTGCAGATGAAGATAACACTGATGGGAAAGATATAGTTTTCCAATGGCCCTTGTTCAATTATCATTTTGAATTTAGGGGCATAAATCTCAATACAATTATTTTTAATAATCGGAATAGTTCCTTTAATTTTTTTTCTTCTGCCGGTGAGAATACGTATAATCAAGATAGATCAAATACTGAAGTTATTGCTGAAAGCAAAAATTGGTTAGGATTTTTTACAGTTATAACCGGATATGGAATCATATTAGGTGATTATTATAATAATTCTCAATCATATATGTATAGAGATTTAAATGATGAGTGGAATAAAAACATAGAAAATGATCACTTGTATCAAAGAATACTGGGATACAGAGAGTAATGTTAATAAATATTTTAGAGTCGATTCAAACCCCTTTGTACCGATGAAACCAAAGAAAGTATTTTACGGCTCTCCCAGGATGTGGACAAGTTTAAAGTTGCCCACATCCTGGGAGAGCAAGCTTGCTATTACCCCAAGTACCCCTTAGCCTTTAGTAATTCTGCGTTGAGTATGCCACCACCGGCGGCGCCGCGGACCGTGTTATGGGACACGGCGGCAAAGCGGAGATCAAACACATTGCAGGGCCGTATGCGCCCTACGGATACCGCCATGCCCTTGTCCGCTTCCCGGTCCTTCCGGGGCTGGGGCCGGTCCGGTTCTTCCCGGATGATGATGGGTTGTTTCGGCGCCATGGGCAGGTCCAGTTCCTGGGGCAGGGCTTTGAAGCTGGTCCAGATATGCTTAACCTCGTCAATGGACGGCTTCTTTGAACCGAATTCCAGGCTGATGCAGGCGGTGTGGCCGTCGATTACCGGCACCCGGTTACAGTGGGCGCTGATCTTCAGGCCCTGGGCGTTAACGATACTGTTTCCTTGAATCGTCCCAAGGATTTTCAGGGGTTCCTGTTCGGTCTTCTCTTCCTCGCCGCCGATATAGGGTACGATGTTGTCCACAATATCCAGGCTCGACACCCCGGGGTAGCCTGCACCGGAAACTGCCTGGAGGGTGCTGACGATAATCCGCTGGACTTCGTAGCCCGCCTGAAGCAGGGCCCAGAGGGGGGTCATATAACTCTGTATGGAACAGTTGGGCTTGACCGCGATAAAGCCCTTGTCCCAGCCGCGATTTTTTTTCTGCAGAGGGATGATGTCCGCATGATCCGGATTCACCTCAGCGATGAGCATGGGCACGTCACCGGTCCAGCGGTTTGCTGAGGCGTTGGACACCACGGGGATTCCCGCCGCAGCATAGCTTTCTTCCAGGGCCTTGATTTCGTCTTTCCCCATTTCCAGGGCGGAAAATACAAAAGCGCAGTCCCCCCGTTTCGCCGCCGCTATGGCCCGGGACACATCGTTGGCGTCCTCCACGGTCAGGGTTGCTGCGGCGGGGGAATTCGATCCGCCTAAATCGCCCCGGGTGGCGTTCCAGCGTCCCCCCACGGCTTCGCGATAAACCTTGCCTGCGCTCCGGGGAGACGCCGCCACATAGCGCACATCAAACCAGGGATGGTTTGCCAACAACGCAATATACTGCTGCCCCACCATACCGGTGGCGCCTAATATCCCTACGGGAATCTTTTCCATAATGAGCTCCTTTAAATCTGAAGAATATAACTGTTTTATTTCAGCTTAAACCCAAGCTGTTCAAGCACCGCTCTAAGGGGCGGTTCGCTGGACGGCGCCAGGGGGCCCAGGGGAAGCCGGGTCGGACCAACGGGTATGCCGGCCCAGTTCATCGCCGCCTTTATGGGCGCCGGGTTTGTTTCGATAAAGGCAGTTTTGGCGAAGGGCAGCAGTTCGTAGTGCAGCCTCCTGCCTTCCTCGAACTTACCCTCCAGCAATGCCTTGGTCAGGGCAGCAATCCTTTTCGGTATCAGGTTGGAGATAACCGAAATGACCCCGTCCCCCCCCAGGGCAATCAGGGGCAGGGTGAGGCCGTCGTCTCCGGAGACCACCACGAAGGGATTTCCCGCGGCCTTCCGGGGAATCGCTATTTCCCGGATAATGTCCCCCATCTGGTTGATATCCCCGGAAGCTTCCTTTACTCCGATAATACCGGGTATTTCCGCCAGCCTTTTCATCAGCCCCACGGGAATATTCCTCCCGGTCCGGGACGCTATATTGTAGATCATCACCGGGATGCCCACCGCTGCTGCTGCCTCGAAGTGTTTGATAAGCCCCGAGTCGTTGGGTTTATTGTAGTAGGGGGTTACCACCAGGGCGGCGTCCGCTCCCAGGTCTTTCGCCCGTTTTACATACCCCGCCATATGTTTTGTAGAGTTGGAACCGGCGCCGATAATAACCGGGACCCGTCCTTTAATCTCCTCAATCGCGATCCTAATCAGCTTTTCCTCTTCATCATCGTCCAGAGTCGGGGTTTCACCGGTAGTTCCCAGGGGCACTAGGCCGTTGATCCCTTCATCAATCTGAAAGTTAATGAGTTTCCTGAATCCCTCGTAATCCACATCCCCGTTTTCCTTCAGGGGGGTGACCAGGGCGGTAAAGGCCCCGCGCAGCTTGGCGCTGAGCGCCCCGTAAAGCGCTTGTTGGGATTGATCCATGGTTCGCTCCATCTTTATAGGTTACACGATACGTATGACCGTTAGGGTATTATCCATAAAAAAGGATGGTCAAACAAGGGCTAGGCGGTGTTTTTTGGACCACCCTTAATGCGTTTTGCCAAGTAGTACCATACATGGTGTGCGGGGGTAGTTGGATTTTCGGTCCGCTGGCAATTTGTCAAAATACCCCCGATATGGTATACTAAATCTTAATGGAGCGAGGCAAAATGGTGGGAACAGTGTATGAGGAAATCATCCTGGAAAACCTGGGTGATAAGTATAGGGTTGAGTGTGGGCTTATCAAAGAGGTGGAAATCCGGGAAATGACCGTACAGTGCGTGGTTGATACCGGTGCGGAGACCCTGGTTATCAGCGAAGCGGTGCAGCAAGAACTGGGGCTGCGGACAGAGCATCTGCACGAATCTACCCTGGCAAATGGGGAAACGGTGGTCTGTAAGATAGCCGAGACCGTAAAGGTATACTGGAAGGATCGCTCCATGACCTGTGAACCCTGGATACTTCCCGGTGCGTCGGAGGTGCTCCTCGGTTCAATCCCCCTGGAAAACATAGACCTCATGGTGGACTCGAAAAGCCGGAAACTGGTTGGCGTCCACGGTGACCAACCCTTGGGGCGTATCTGGTAAAAGCGCTGCGTCTTCCCGCCTATCGTGAGTGCAGGGCATCCTTCAGGATATCCTCCGTCACATCGTCAATCGTAAACACCCCCGCCCGGGCGCCCCCGGCAGGCTTTCCGGGTCCGGCGCATTTGACCAGCCATTCTGCGGCGCGTATGGCGCCTACGGCCAGGCCGTCGCGGTTGCGGGTGGTGTGGGTGATTTCGATGGTGTCCGCCGGGGAATCGAAGGCGATGGCGTGGACCCCGGGCATGGAACCAAGGCGGAGGCTGGGGTAGTGGAGTTCGTCCGGCGCCGGGGGGCGGTTCAGAGTTTCAAAGACCGCCTTTTTTTTGCGGGTCATCACAGCGAGTACCTTTTCTACCAGGATCTTCGCGGTCCCCGAAGGGCTGTCAACCTTTTTGTTGTGATGGAACTCCCAGCCCCCTACGTCGTACTCCGGGAAGGGGTCCGCCAGTTTTGCTGCGAAGGCGGCGATGCGGTAAAAAAGATTGACCCCCAGGGAATAGTTGGAGGACCAGCAGAAGGAACCTTTTTTTGATCCAACCAGATCCTCAATTTCCTTTAGGTGATCATACCATCCCGTGGTGCCCGCCACCGTGGGGATGCCCTTTTCTATCAGGGCCCGGATGTTTTCCACCGCCGTATCGGGGCGGGTAAATTCCACCGCCACATCCGCCTCTTGCAGCGAAGTTTCCGTAATGGTTGTGTGCAGGGGCGCTCCGGAAACCGGCGGGGTTCCGGCGATAAAGGGATCCACCACCACCACCACCTGATGCCCCCGTTCCAGGGCTGTCCGCTCCAGTATCCGGCCCATCTTGCCGTATCCGATAAGGGCTATTTTCATGATTCCTATATCTCCTATATTTCCTTGTCCAGGGGTTCGAAAAAGCACCGGTGCAGGGCGGTAACTACTTCTCCCGCCTGGGTGTCGTCCACAATAAAACTAATGTTCACCTTGCTGGCCCCTTGGGAAACCATCTGAACCTGTATGCCTAAAAGGACGCAGACCCCGAAGGCCCGTTGGAGTATTTCCGAGGAACGGCGCACATCGCCAATAATAGTAACAATGGCCTTGCCGGCTTTTATTTCCACGCTGGAAATCTTGGACAGATCGTGTTTCAGCTTTCCCAGATCGTGGGCCGCATCCAGGGTCAGGGAAACAGAGACTTCGCTGGTGGCCACCATGTCCACAGAAAGCTTGTGTTCCGCAAAGGTGGCAAACACCCCCGCCAGAAAACCATACTGCCCCACCATACGGGTCGACACGATATCTACCAGGGTAACGTTTTTCCGGGAGGTGATGGCCCGGACCGGACCTGTTTTTTTATCTATGGTTTCGATGATCCTTGTGCCCGGGGCAGAGGGGTTGTAGGAATTCTTTACCCGCACCGGGGTCCCGGTCTTAATGCAGGGCTGCATAGCCCGGGGGTGGAGCACCTGGGCGCCGAAGTAGGCCAGCTCCGCCGCTTCCTCGTAGGTTACGGTTTCCACGGGCTTTGCAGCCTTGACGATCCGCGGATCCGAGGTGAGTATCCCATCCACGTCCTTCCAGACCTGGACCTCCGCCGCGTTCATCGCCGAAGCGATCATGGTGGCGCTCAAATCGGATCCTCCCCGTCCCAGGGTGGTGATGCTTCCCTGCCGGTCCTTGGCGATAAATCCCGTGATCACCGGTATTACACCCTTTTCCATCAGAGGGCGCAGGGCATCGGGGATACGGTCCCAACTCTCCTCATCAAGCTCTGCGGAGGTAAAATTGGAATCCGACAGAAACCCTGCGTGCCAAGCGTCTACGGCCAGGGCTTTAATGCCGATGGAATTGAAGTAGGCCGCGGTAATGCGCACCGAAAACCGTTCCCCAAAGGAAACCAGATAGTCCTTGGTTTTGACCGTGAGTTCCCTAATCAGAGATATCCCCGTAAGGAGGGTCCGCAGTTCCGCTAAGAGGGGATCCACTTCCTCCTGGATCGTACCGTCCAGTTTCAGTTCCCGTATGGTGTTCCGGTGCAGTTCTTCTACCGTATCTATCGAAACCACCCCTTCCCGCAGGGCCAGATCGGCGGCGGCCAGGAGATGATCCGTGGTATCCCCCATGGCGGATAATACCAGGATCGGTTTTTCTGCGATTTGACTCTTTACAATCTCAGCTACATGGCGGATCCGTTCCGCGTTGGCTACGGAACTCCCCCCGAATTTCATGACAATCATTACTGCTTACCTCCAGACTATCCAGACAAAGGCCGCCGCGGCTGCGGTGGTTATCAGGGTAAAGGGGACGCCTATCTTGAGCCATTGGCCAAAGTTCAGGAGCACCCCTTGTTTCTTTAGTATTCCTACGGAGACGATATTGGCGGAAGCGCCGAAGGGCGTAAGGTTACCCCCAAGGCAGGAGCCGATCAAAAGGGCGAACATATAGAGTTCCGGCTTGAGTGAAAGCCCCGCCGCCATCTTTGAAGCCACCGGAAGCATGACGATGATATAGGGTACGTTGTCCACAAAGCCGGAGATGAGGATGGACACCACCAGGATGATAAAAAATCCCATTAAGACGCTTTCCTCCACAATGCTCGAAAGGAAGGCCGAAAAATCATCCAGGAGCCCGACTTCGGCAACGGCGCCCACCACCACAAAGATACCGATCAGGAAGAGCACCGTATCCCAGTCCAGGCCCTTTATCAGGTCCCGGACTTTTTCGCCGCTCTCCCGTCGGATAAACTTGTACCAGAGTATCCCCACAATGCCCAGGATCATCACCAGGAGCCCCGATGCCAGGGAGATGCCCCCGTAGATAAAGGAACAGGATGCAAGTCCCAGGATCATCAGGATGAGCAAAACCGAAGGAACAATGGTAAGAATCTTTTCCTGCTCGATCTCCACCTTCGTTCCGCCCTTTTTGGCAAAGGAGGCGTAGAAGAAGATCGCCCCGGCGATCATGCCTATCTGGACGGCGAAAAATATGGATGGTCTCCCTTCATAGAAGAAGAACTCGTTAAAGCCGTAGCCGGAGTGATCCGCGAAGATCATCGAAGGGGGGTCCCCCACCAGGGTTGCGGTGCCCTGGAGATTGGCCATCACCGCCAGGCCTACGATAAAGTAGGTGGGGTCCAGTTCCAGCTTTTTGCAGAGCGCCAGGGCGATGGGGGCCATCACCAGGACGGTGGCTACATTTTCCACAAAGGCGGAGATGATGCCGGTCATCATCAGGATAGCCACTATGGCGACACCCACATTGGGGGAATGGCTTACGATGGAATCGGCGATCACCGCGGGGACCCGGGAATAGATGAAGAGCTCGGCGATTACCAGGCTGCCCACAAAGATCATGAGCACCGTCCAGTTGACCAGTTCTCCCAGGGCCTGTCCCGGGCTTATCACCCCCAGGATGACCATGAGAAAGGCGGCCCCCAGGGAGCTAAAGGACTTTTTGCCCGGAAAAATCACAATAAGGGCGTACATAACGATCGCGATGATAAGCACGATCCATTTAATGGGCATTGATAACTCCTCACCGATACTATACGCCGTCAAAGAACTATTTCACAAGTACTCGGGATGCGCATGCTTAAAAGATCTAAAGGTATTCTAAAAGTTCTTTGATTTTTTTGTCCGCAACTTCATAATCAAAACGGCTAACAAGATTATGTATCCTTTGGACCCGTTCGCGGATATCAGGGCTCTGATTTGCGGCAAGCTGTTCCAGCTCTTCTGCGATAAGTTCGGCCTTGGCGCTGTCCGCAGAGGAGATATGGTCAAGGAGCTTGTTGAGTTTCACTTCCAGGGGATCGCGGGCGCTGCTCTTTTCCGGGAGTCCAATGATGGCGTCAATTTTTTTTAGCAGGATATCGGGCTTTATCGGTTTAACGATGTAGTCCTTTGCCCCGGCGTTAATTGCCGCGGTGATCATATCCGGATCGGCGTGGGATGTGACAAAAATGACGGGAATGTTTTTGTGCTTAGGGTTGGTTTTACGGTTTTGTTCCAGGAACTGAAACCCCGTCATGCCGGGCATTTCAATATCAAGCAGAATAAGATCCACCCGGACGGTCTCCATTAAACCCAGTGCCATCTTGGCGGTTTTGGCGAGCCGTACATCGAAATAGTCCTGTAAAATGGCCCGCAGGGTGGTAAGATTTTCCGCCATGTCATCGACCGCAAGAATCGTTTTTTGTTCTGCCATAACAAGCTCCTTTTTTAATTAGCTTAAAGCGTATCTTCCAGGGTAGCAATCCTCTCCAGCGCCTCATCATAATCATAGGAATCGATTAATTGGCATATTCTTTTCAGAGCCGTATCAATTCCTTCGCCGCAGGTGACGCTTTCCAGGGACTTCGCTATCCTATCGGCATCTTCACCGGAACAGTTTATGCAGGCGGTCTTTAGGTGTTCAAGCTGCTCCTTAATAAATTCTGTAGAAGTCTCGGTTTTTTCACTTTTTGCCCCAGAATCCTTCCCCAGGGCGGTTTCCGAAAGGGCCTGGTAAAACCGGTCCATGGCCGTGCAGAAAGGGCCGGTTCCGGCACGGCAGGTTTCGGCGTCCCCGCTTTTGCCGGCCATCTCCAGCTTGTACGCCTGGTCGGCGAGGATCTTTACCCCCAGGGAGGCAAAGACTCCCTTAACCGCATGGACCATTATAGCATAGTCCTTCCAATCTTCCTTCTCAAGATCCCCGATAATGGTGTCCCGGTAGTCCCTGAAGCCGTCATAAAACTGCCGGAGGGCCTTTAGGTACCCCTGCTGGTTATTTCCCACATGGGATAGGCCTTCGGTCAGATCCAGCCCTTCGATACGGGAAAGTTCCGTTAAGAGGTGTTCATTCTCGCCGCTTTCCGGGACGGCAGGCTCGGCGTTATGGACCGCGTTGGGGACAAAGGCGATCTTGTCCTGGGGCAGCCACTTGCCCAGGATCCGGTTCAACTCGTAGCTTTCGATGGGTTTGGAGATAAAGTCTACCATCCCCGCGGCGAGGAAGGATTCCTTTGCTCCGGTAACGGCGTTGGCGCTCAGGGCGATAATGGGGAGTTCGCCAAACCGGGCGTTTTCCCCGCCGGTCTCCGCCAAGGCGCGGATACGGTGGGTGGTTTCAATGCCGTCCATTTCGGGCATCATGTGATCCATGAACACAATGTCATACTGTTTCGCCTGAACCTTATCAATCGCTTCGAAGCCGCTTGCGGCGGTCTCCGCATTGATGTTATGGGAGGCCAAAAAACCCAGAGCCACGGTGAGGTTTACCGGGTTATCGTCCACCACCAGAATCGATACGCCTTCCTTGGCAAGTACCCGCTGCTCAATGGCCCGGCGCTCGACCTTTTCGGGATCCCCGGGGACTAATGGCAGGGAAACGGTAAAAACAGAACCCTTGCCGTATACGCTGGAAACATCCAGGCGTCCCCCCATCATTTCCACCAGGGCCTTGGTAATGGAAAGCCCCAGGCCGGTACCCTGGATGCCCCGGTTTTTTTCGCTGTCAAACTGTTGGAAGGCGCCGTAGAGTTTCCCGAAATCCTGCTCTTTTATACCGATACCGGAATCTTCCACTATGATGGCGATGCATTCTTTGCCATCCGCGGAAGTTTTTTTAATGGACAGGGAAACATAGCCCTCCCGGGTGTACTTAATGGCGTTGCTTACGATATTGCTTATTACCTGGCGAAAACGCATTTCGTCCCCGTAGAGTACCGGGGGAAGTTCCGGATCAAAACCGCTGCGGAATTCCAGGTCCTTACTTACCGCCAGAAAACGGTTCATGGAGCAGATATGATCAAAGAGCGCTTCTAAACTAAAATGGGCCGCCACCAATTCCATCTTTCCCGCTTCGATTTTGGAGAAGTCCAGGATGTCGTTGATCAGGAGCAGCAGGGCCTTGGATGTTTTTTTGATGTCCTGAAAATAACCCTGCTGGATCGGATCGAGGTTGTCGGTCCGCATAAGATCGCTCATACCGATGATGGCATTCATGGGGGTGCGGATTTCGTGGCTAATTGAGGCCAGGAAACTGCTTTTGGCCTGGTTGGCCCGTTCAGCAATATCCTTGGCCCGCTGGAGCTGTTCGTTAATGGTCTCTAATTTCTTCGTTTGGGAAATCATGGTTAGGTGATTTTCCAGACGTTTAACCAGCAGGGCTGCGGAAAAGGGCTTAAAAATAAAGTCCACCGCCCCCAGGGTGAGACCTTCCAACTCGCTGTTCGAGTCCGTAAGGGCGGTGATAAATATGACCGGGATATCCTTAAAGCGATTATCGGCCTTGAGCTTTTTTATCGCCTCATAGCCGTTCATGCCGGGCATCTCGATATCCAGAAGTATCATGCCGGGGATGATCTTTTCCAGGATCTCAAAGAGTTTCTCTGCGGAGGGTATGGTAAAAACCTGATAGTGATCCTTCAGTATGTTCTTCCCCATGGTGAGGTTTGCCATATTGTCATCCACGATCATGATGATCTGCTTTTCAGTTTCCATGCCCGTCTTCTCCTATAGCCGTTACCCGGAGTATATAGAATATAATATTCTCGGGGCCAATACAAGGGACGCGCCCATGCCTTGTTTAGAAAGCGGTTTTCGTGTATTATTTATATGTATTACAAAAGGAGACCACCATGCTTCGAAATATTTCAATAGGCATACGAATCATTGCTATTATCATTATCATGATTTTATCCATCGTTACCCTGATGGGTACGGTGTTTTTTATCGCCCAGGGGGTTAAGGAATCGGGGATTGCCGACGCGGAAGAGGTGATGCTGGAGGGGCAGAAGGAAAAGATCAAACTCGGCACCCAGACCATGGCCGTGGCCCTAGGCAAGGCGCTGGAGGGGGTAAGCGACCCCCAGGAACAGCACGATATCATCTATAGTTACATCAAGGATTACCGTTTTGAAGAGGATAAGTCCGGTTATTATTACACCTACAAGGGAACGGTGATCTTCATGCACCCAACCCTGCCCCAGCGGGAGGGGGATGATCTGGCGAATACCGCGGACGTCAACGGGGTCTACTATGTGCGGGATCTCTACGAAAATGCCCGGAAGGGCGGGGGCTTTGTTTCCTTTACCTTCCCCAAACCGGGTCTCAACGGCAACATGGAAAACGCCCCCAAGCTTGCCTATGTGGAGTATATCCCCGGCACGGATATCTGGATTTCCACGGGTATCTATATTGATAATATCGACGCCTACCAGGTCCAAATGGAAGAGCGTATGAGCGCCGACCTGAACGGTAAGATGCGTATACTTATCATCTGTTTCGGCGCTTTTCTGGTTATCATCCTGGGGCCCCTCTGTATCTTTACCCTGAAATCCATCACCAAGCCATTGAAGGAGGCGGTAAAGGCGGCGGAACAGCTGGCCGGAGGTAACCTGGATATTCAAATCAAGGCCGCCGGGCGGGACGAGATTACGGTGCTCGAAAATTCCTTTGTGCGCATGGCGGCAAACCTTCGTTCCAGCTTTTCTGCGGTACAGGCCAAGGAGGAGGAAGCCCTGGCCAAGGCGGCGGAGGCTGAACGGGCCACCGAAAAGATTTTGAAGATCGCCGTAAAGGTGGAACAGGCCGCCCACGATGTGGAAGATTCGGTGAGCAGCATTGCCCAGAGCGCCACTAAGGTAAAGAACGGCGGGGATGCCCAGACTGGCCGGATCAACGAAATCCTCTCTTCGATGGAACAGCTTAGCGCCCACGTATTCCGTATCACCGACAGCGCCGGTACGGCGGCGGGTAAATCCGAGGAATCCAACAGGAAGGTCGAGGCCGGGGTGAGTATGGCCGAAGAATCCGGAAGCGCCATGCAGCAGCTCCATTCCCTTACCGGTTCGCTGACCGAAAACATCAACCGTCTGGGCGCTCAGTCCAACACTATCGGCAGTATTATGAACGTTATTTCCGACATCGCCGACCAGATCAACCTCCTGGCCATGAACGCCTCCATTGAGGCCGCCCATGCCGGCGAGTCCGGTCGCGGTTTCGCGGTAGTTGCGGGAGAGGTACGCAAGCTGGCGGAAAAGACCATGTCCGCCGCCAAGGAAGTGGACAGCTCCATTTCGGAAATGCAGAAACTGACCAAGACCAATATTTCCGGGATGGACAATGCGGTGGCTTCCATATCCCAGGTAACAAACCTTTCGGAAAAAACCGTGGATTCCCTGACCACGGCCCAAAAGATCGTCGAAGAAGCTATGCTCCAGGTTAAGTCTATCGCCCAGGCGGTGGAGGAACAGTCATCCTTCAGTAATGCTATCACCGGGTTGGTTAACGATGTCAGCGGTATTACCAGGGAAAATAATATGATGGTTTCCAAGGTTGACAGTGAGCTCCAGTCGCTGCGGCGTAAGTCTGAGGAATTGATGGAGTTGGTGACGGAGCTGCGGAGCTAAGCTGGGTCAGGATATACAGGTCATTCGAAAAAACGCCGGTGGGGGAGGGGAATCCCCACTGCGGGATGCTTGTAGAGTCTGCTTCCGCAGCCCCGCTACGCGGGTCTACTACAGCAGGGAATTCCAAATATCCCGCAGCGTGAATCCCCCTCCCCCACCGGCGCCTGTTCGTAAGGATCTGTTTAACCCTGCTCCCCATACCGCGCTTACTTGCGCTAAACGGGGTGGGAGCAAATTTGGTGACAGGCGCTTTTGCGTTATCTGGTACTCCTGCGCTGCCGTATGATGTTGTGCCTGGCGCCTTTTTTGTTGTCCATATTTTTTATTGTTTAATGCCATTATTACTATTTATTATTCTTAAAAATAAACCCGTGCCCCAATTGTTATTTTAGGCATAAAAAGCCATTGGGTGTCCACAATATGCTCATTTATACCACCTTCAATTAAAAAGCTGGTAGTATCATGAATAAAAATATCAAGTCCAAAACCAAAGCCAAAATTATAGGTTAATGGCGTCTTGAATAATTCTTTTGATTCAGTTTCATAAAACCCAATACCGCCCTCAATAAAACCATATGAGCGGAAAAGTCCATTTTGAGTAATACTTCCTATACTTATTTTTTCATTAATATTGAGTATTTCATTATCTACTCCGTCATCATCATGCATGTGAGGAGAATTGATAACAATATGATTTCTTATATCCCGTATTTCATTATGAAATAATAAAAAGCCAAATTCAAAACTACCGCCTGAACCTCCTCCGTCTGGTAAAACGCTCAAAGCAGCGCCAAATAAAAACCGCCTGGTGTCTATTGATTTTTCATCTTGTGCGAAAGCATTGAAAGAAAATATCATAGTACACAGAAAGAAAAGAATCCATTTGTTCGCATTGCCCATAATAAACCTCCGTTTGGAGAAAAATGATTATTTATATCCACTATATTTTGAAAATTTATTTTGTCAATATTATTAAGAAAAATTTCAGGGGCCAAGGATGGCCTTTGTGACAATGAAATTTGGGGTTAAAAATTTTTGTTTAACACTAATTAAGCGACAGGATGCTGTAAACCGCCGGTATGCCCCGTATGTTCTTCATGATCTTCTTAAGATCCTCCGCCTGTTCCAACTGCATGGTGAAAAATCCGGTGAGGTGGTTAGTGGATGTTTCTTCCAAACGGCCTTCGATAAGATGCCCTTGATGCTTGCGTACGGCGCCTTCAATCTCCGAAAAGAGATCCGTGGATAGCCGGGCTTCAACTTTGAAACGTTTAAGCTGGGGACCGCTGTTCTCCCACTCGGTGTCGATACGCCGTTCGGCGAAGTCGGGGATGTTTGCCAGGTTGCTGCAGTTTTTCCGGTGGATGATGATGCCCCGGCCCCGGGATACATAGCCCAGTATGGGGTCGCCGGCCACGGGGTTGCAGCATTTGGCAAAGCGGATCATCATGTTCTTCTCATCTTCCACCCGTACCTGGAATATACTTGCCGTCCCAAGCTCCTCCTGGACAAAACGCTGAACCGGGCATTCAAGTATTTTTTCTTTTTCCGGCAACGGGGCGGCTTTGGCCGGTTCGATTGGGGGCGTTTTCTTTTTGGCGATAATGTTTTTTTCGATGATCACCGAATCGTCGTTTTCCTGCAGCCAGGAGCGGATCCGGTTCCGGGCCTTGGATGTTTTTACAAAACGGAGCCAATTAACGTGGGGCCGCGCGTTGGTGGCGGTTAGTATTTCTACCACCTGGGTGTTCTGCAATTCCGCACTGAGGGGGATGATGATACCGTCCGCCTTGGCCCCGGCGCAGTGATCCCCCACGGCGGAGTGGATGTGATAGGCAAAGTCAACGGGGGTGGAACCCAGGGGCAGTTCTATTACCTTGCCCTGGGGAGTAAAAACATAGATAGAATCCTTGAGAAGTTCCCCTTTGATATCCTCCAGAAAAGATTCCGAGGACCCCTCTTCCCCTTCGGCCTGTTTCCAGTCCTTAAGGCGGTTCACAATGGAAAGATCCCCCGGGCGGACCAGTTCGGCGGAGCTGCCCTTCTTGTAGAGCCAGTGGCTGGCGATGCCGTATTCCGCCACCTGGTGCATCTCCCAGGTACGGATCTGGATTTCCAGCAGACGGCCCTCAAAGGTATCTCCGGGAGACGCTTGGGGCAAAGGGTCCCAAGCGCACATCACCGTAGTATGAAGGCTCTGGTACCCGTTGGCCTTGTGCATGGCGATATAGTCCTTGAAACGGCCGTCCAATGGCTTCCATAGGCGGTGAACCAGACCTAAGAGATTATAGCAGTCCTCAATACTGTTACAGAGGATACGGATCCCCATCAGGTCGTAGAGGTCCCCAACAGCTTTGTTGCGTTTCCGCATCTTCTGGTATATTGAGTAAAAGTGTTTTGCCCGGCTTTCCACCGCGATATCAATGCCCGCAGTCTTTGCTTCTGCGGTGATGGTTTCTAAAACCTTCTCCAGAAAATCCCGGCGTTCACCCCTTTTCAGGGCTACGATCTCCTTTATCTGGAGAAAAACTTCCCGGTTAAGGTACTTCAGGGACAGATCCTCCAGCTCGTCCTTCATCCAGGAAATTCCCAGCCGGTCCGCCAGGGGCGCGTAAATGTCCAGACATTCCTGGGCAACGGCCTTACGATCCGCAACATCGGCAAGATCCAGGGTCCTCATATTGTAAAGCTTATCCGCCAGTTTTATCAGGATGACCCGGATGTCGCT
Source organism: Treponema primitia ZAS-1 (assembly GCF_000297095.1). Lineage (NCBI taxonomy): Bacteria > Pseudomonadati > Spirochaetota > Spirochaetia > Treponematales > Treponemataceae > Treponema > Treponema primitia. Next base: position 41,826 of record NZ_AEEA01000017.1, read on the forward strand.
GACCATGGCAAAGAGCATCTTTCGGATATTTTCAGCTTCGTGGTTAGTTTTGTTCTTCGCGGAAATATCGGCGATTCGGGTAACCCCCTCAACCATAAGGGCCACGGGCGCGCCGAATTTTTCGGCTATGGCTTCACGGGTAAGGGGAGCGTCCCCTTCCTTAGGCAAGGTGTTTTCCAGGGAATTCTGAAGTACCGCAGCAATAACGGTATCGGCGTCCAGGTTAAGGTCCACCAGGATGGACGCCACCCCCAGGATACTATCCCCCCGGTGGTCCTGTTGGGGAGCGCAGAATTGCTCCGCCCAGCTCAGTCCGGTATTGATCCGTTCCTGATCCTCCGCAGAGTAGGGGCTGATTTTTTTACTGAACGTCGCAACCAGCGATTCCATCTATAACCCGATCCTGACCGGACAGATCCTGATAGATTCTGATATCCCGGTATCCCTTTTTTTCCAGTATCAGGGTAATTCCCGCCATTTGTCTAGGGTCCGCTTCCATAAGGAGCCTCCCCCCGGGCAGCAGGTAAGAGGGCGCCCCGTCGATGATCCTCCGCACCAGGTCCAGCCCGTCTTCCCCCCCGTCCAGCGCCAAAAGCGGTTCCCCCCGGACTTCCCGGGCAAGGGCGGCGATTTCCCCGGAAGCAACATAGGGAGGGTTGGCGGTGATAAGGGAGAAACGTGTTTTCGGAATCGATACAAAGAGATCCGACTCCAGAAAATGTATCGCCCCATCGCTCCCCAAAAGCTGCCGGGCGTTTTCCCGGGCCACGGCCAGGGTCTTCACTGAGATATCCGAAGCGTAGACCTCCAGGGAGGGTAGTTCGTGCTTCAAGGCTATGGCTACCGCCCCGGATCCGGTGCAGAGATCCAGTACGGTCAGCTCCTGATCCTTACCAATGGTCAGGACCGCTTCTACCAGGGTTTCTGTGTCCGGCCGGGGGACCAGAACATCGGGGGTGACGATAAAGTCCAGGCCGCGGAATTCCTTACGGCCCAGGATATAGGCGGTACATTCCCCGGCAATACGGCGATCCAGGAGGCCTGCAAAATCCGCAGCGGCGTCTTCGCGTAACGCTTCGGCATCCCGGAGTATAATTTTTTCCTTGTTAGTCTTAAGAATAAAAGCCAGGAATAGTGCGGTGTCCAAACCGGGATTTTCGATTCCCGCGTTTCTGAGCCGCGCCACGCCCTGGGTAAGGGCTTCCCGTATAGTCATAGCTCACACGATCACGAAGCGGCGGTTACCGATGCTGTGGTTTGGAGTAATTCTTCCCGGGCGGAAAGTTTAAGGGCGTCGAAGAGTTCTTCCACATCCCCCTGCATGATCAGGTCCAGTTTATAGAGCGTAAGGTTGATACGATGATCCGTAAGGCGGTTTTGGGGGAAGTTGTAGGTACGGATACGCTCAGAGCGGTCCCCGCTGCCTACTTGGTTTTTCCGGGCCTCCGAACGGGAGGCGGCGGCTTTGGCTTCCTCCATTTCGTAGATCCGTGCCCGGAGTACACGCATGGCTTTGGCCTTGTTTTTAATCTGGCTCTTTTCATCCTGACATTGGACCACCACCCCGGAGGGGATATGGGTGATCCGTACCGCCGAGTCGGTGGTGTTAACACACTGACCCCCGGGACCGCCGGCACGCATCACATCGATACGGAGGTCTTCGGTACGTATATCGATTTCGGTCTCGTCCGCTTCGGGGAGCACCGCCACGGTTACTGCGGAGGTGTGGATACGGCCCGAAGCTTCGGTAGCGGGAACCCGCTGAACACGGTGTACCCCCGACTCGTAGCGGAGATTTTCGTACACATTATTACCGCTGATGGAAAAAACGATTTCCTTAAAGCCCCCAAGCTCGGTTTCGTTGGAGCTCATAATTTCAAACTTCCAGCCCTTGGTTTCCGCAAACCGGGAATACATACGGTAGAGGTCCGACGCAAAGAGGGCCGCCTCGTCGCCGCCGGTACCCGCCCGGATTTCCATGATGATATTCTTTTCGTCCAGGGGGTCCTTGGGGATAAGCAGGAATTTGAGGCGATCCTCCGCATCCTTTAGATGGGTTTCCAGTTCCCGGCTTTCTTCCTTGGCCATTTCCCGCATATCCGGATCCTTTTCATCCTGGATCAGGGTTTTGGTGTCCGCAAGCTGGGCGGAAATTTCTTCGATTTCCCTTTGAGTGCCGGCAATGGTATCCAATTGGGAATATTCCCTCATGGTATCGCGGTATTTTTTCTGATCCTTCACCAGCTCAGGGTCCTGGATTAGGCCCGATAGTTCATCATACCGCCGCAGCAGTGATTCAAGACGTTCGTTCACCTTAGAGTTTCTCCTGGAATTGGGGACAGGAATAAACCACCACTTCCATGGGATCGTCCTTGGCGGAAAATTCTTCCATGGCCTTGAAGAGGGTACCCTGAATACGACAGACGTCGTTTTGGTTGCAAAGCGGACAGGCGCCATTACCCCGGGGGTTAATCACTATATCCATTATATGTATAATATAGCAGAAAGAAGATTATCCGTACAGTAGCCGGAAAAGCAGCTTTCTATTAGAATGATACTATGCAGATAGGGGATCTGATTTGGCATTTTACAAGGACGGTGCAGAAATTTATCCGGGAAACGGCGCCTGAATTCTTTCAAACCCGGCGAAGGATCGTGTTATTGGGCATTGGGGGGGCGGTCTTGGTTTTAATCCTCGCTTTTGTTGCAGTATTAATGGTACAGGGTCATATTCGCACGGTAAGATCCCGGGCCGCCGCCAAGGAGCTGGCGGATTCTTTTAAACCCCTGGCCATATCGCCGGAGGATTTCTTTTTACCCGGAGAACCGGACGCGCTCCCTGAGTTTATCCCCGAACGTCTCCCCCGGGATACCTGGACCGTTGATGACGCCCGCCCGTACTGGACCGATCCTCTGGAGGGAAATACCCGGCTATGGCGGGATCGTTTTGGAGCGGAGATTGATACGCTGATGGATGGTGTTCCGTGAGCCCTGTAAAACATCTTTTTCCCCTGGGACTCATACTCTGCTGCCTCCTGTCCTGGTCCTGCAAGGGTCTCCCCAAGGTGAATATGGCCTCTCCGGAAGAGGAACCCTATGAAGACTATGAGGATTACGGGGATTATGAAGACTACGGGGATGTGGATTATGACTGGTCCCAGGTTGAGGATGATGATCCATCCCTGGCCTTACCCCCCGGTCCCCCCCCGAAGGCTGGCCGGCTGAGTTGGACGAGCCGTTTTTAGAATTCGCCGAGGTTTTCCTTCCGGATCCGCCCCCCGGGGAAAGCGCCATAGTTCTGGCGGAACCCCTTCCCGAACCGCTTGCCCCGGATCTGTCGCCCCTTGCGCCGGTCCTGGCGGCAGAGTCCCCCCCGGAAGAACCCTCATCTGAAGAGACCTCGCCGGAGGAGGCTTCGCCGTCTGAGCTTGCCGCTCCGTCCGAACCATCGTCTCCGCAGGAGCCGCCGTCTCCGCCGCCGCCGCCGCGGATCGTCAGGCCCGCGGAACCCATACCGCCTCCTCCCCGGGCCAGGGAACCCATACTGCTTCCGGTAAACCCCATTCCGGATCCGCCCGCCCGGACTCCCCCGACCTTCACGCCGGCGCCTATTCCGGCGCTTCCTGAAGGCGTTTCTTCCCGGATCGTCCGGGCCATGGTTGGGCAGGCTGTAGAGGTTCCGTTCCGGGGAACCGGCTGGGTCTATCTGGGGGAATCCGCCTCCAAGCGGGGTTTAAACTACAATTCCCGGCGCCTGGATTCTGAAGGTCAGACCTTTGTTTTCCTGGCCGCCGAAGCCGGGACCTATGAACTCAAATTCTACCGCCAGGATTTTATCCGGGATTATATCATCAACGATTTAGTAAGCGTCATTGTCGAAGAGGCGCCCCTGGCCTCGTTAAGCTTCGGCGCTCCGGTCGACCGGGGCAGGGTGAGCGCCGAACCCCGCTGGCCTACTGTGCCCGGAGAGCCGCTCCCTGCATCTGAAGCCGTGCCGCCGAATCCCCGAGACACCGTTCCTGGTAGGGCTGCTCCTGCCGCGCCGCCCGCCGCAGCGGCATCGCCCGGGTCTGTTCCCGCCGCACCGCCCGCCGTCGTTCC
>NZ_AEEA01000018.1 GCF_000297095.1 Treponema primitia ZAS-1
ATGTCGCCGGAAGCGAACACCCCGGCCTGGAAGGGTGAGGCAGGACGCCGAACCCTGGAAGGCGAGTCCCGCGTGTCGCGAACACCCCCGTGTTTAGAATTGTAGTAATAAGAAACACCTGATATTAGAAAAATCATACATTTTATTTTTTCAGATAAATGAAAAAAAATTTGACAGATCTAAATTCTTCGTGTACTATAGTTATTAATTGTTAGTAAGTTCTTCGTTTAAGGCATTACAACAAAGAATATAGCGGATATTTTAGGGCTTTTTGGTCTATTTTGCCATTAGTAAATAATATTTACTAATATACTGTAAGTTACGGCGTCGCTGTAATACTATATTTTAGGGATTGGAGGAGAGAAGATGAGTAAAAAGACATGGATTTTTGCAAGTTTGTTCGTAATGGTTTCTTTAACCATGAGTTTTGCCGGGGGGCAAAGTTCAGGTGGACAGGGAGGAGCGGCAAAAAAGATTAAATTCGGTTATGTCCTGAACGACATGAGTCATGAGTGGTATCAGAATATTGCCAAAGGCGCACGGGCTCGGGCAGAAGAACTGGGCATAGAGATCACCATCGCCGATGCGGCCATGGATGCCGCAAAACAGGTGAGCCAGCTTGAAAACATGATCACCCAGGGTGTGGATGTTCTTATTGTCACCCCTGTTGATGTAAAGTCATTGCCTAACATAATAGCCGAAGCAACTAAGGCGGGCATTCCGGTTATTACCGAGTCCAATGTGGTTCCCGGAGCCAAAACCTATGTGGGTATTGATAACGTATCGGGGGGCAAAAAAGCCGGGCTCTGGTTTGCAGAATACGCAAAGGCCAATAAAATTGATCCCAAGATCATTATCGTTGGTCTCCCTGCTTTTGAAGACTGCCGCCAACGGGTCGAAGGTTTTAAAGCCGGTATGGATCAAGGCGGGCTTAAGTACACCATCCTTCAGGAAGTTGACGGACAGGGCGCTAAGGAAACCTCCCTCAAGGTAGCCCAGGACGCCGTTACTGCTCATCCTGATGTAAACGTGATCTTCGGTATTAATGACAATTCCACCACTGGCGGTATGGCCGCTTATAAAGAAGCCGGTCTTGACGAAAGCAAACTCACCGCCATCGGTTTTGGTTTTGAAGGCGTGGTTGGACGGGAAGCCCTGTTGAGCGGCGGCCCCTACAAGTCAGCAGTTGCCATGTTCCCCGATTACGTGGGCGTTTCCGTAGTTGACGCCGCATACAAGGCCTATAACAAAGAAACCCTGCCTGCCAATTATGAATCGGGCACCGTGGTTGTTACCCAGCAAAACTTCCCCCAATTCTATACGAAGAAGGGGAATGATTACGAAACCAATTTTGAAGCTATTCGTTCTTTGAAATAGCGGCTCTTCGTTTTACATCACAATTGACAGGGCAGTGAAAGCATCCCTGTCAATTTATTTTATTAGCCGGGGGTTAGCATTCATGTCGAAAAACAGCTCGAAACTGCTGAACAGTATTAAACAGTCGGATCTATTGGTATTACTGGCCGTCTTGGCGGTATTGTGTATAGTTGTTTCGTTTTTAACGCCCGTATTTCTTTCACAGCGGAACATCATGAATACCCTGCGTCAGGTTTCTTTGACCGCCATTTGCGGGTTCGGCCTTACCATGGTTATTCTGGTTGGAGAGATTGATCTTTCCGTGGGTTCCCAGCAGGCAATAGCCGGCATCAGTTCAATTTACATATTGAACGCCACCCACAGTATTCCCCTTGCCATCCTTGCCGCCCTTGTCTGCGGCGTTATTGTCGGGGCGGTTAACGGTATCCTGGTTACCAAGGCAAAACTTAATTCACTCATAGCCACCCTGGGAACCATGGCAATTTGGCGGGGTCTGGCCATGGTCATAACCGGCGCAGTATCCATACAATCGGGGGTTGAAGCCTTTCAAGGCCTTGCTACAGGTTTTGTCGGATTTATTCCCAATGCGGTTATTATTGCGGCCTTACTGTACCTTATCATCTATTATGTTTTGAATCATACGACTTTCGGCCGAAAAATCTATGCCATAGGGGGCAATAAAGAAGCTTCCCGGCTTGCGGGTCTTTCGGTGGATCGCATAAAGCTTTTGGTGTATATATTCAGCGGAGTGCTCACCATGCTGTCAGGGGTGCTGCTCGCCTCCCGCATGGCATCGGCTCAGCCCACAGCGGGCACGGGTTTTGAAATGGTGGTCATTGCTTCGGTCATTCTGGGAGGCGTCTCCCTTAACGGCGGCATAGGAACCATAGCGGGCGCCCTTATCGGGATGATCATATTGGGGGTGCTGCAGAACGGCCTTACCCTTCTGGATGTTTCTTCCTTCTGGCAGGATATCACCAGGGGTCTGGTTATTATATTGGCCGTGTTTGTTGATACCGTCAGAAAGGACAGTATTGCAAAGCGTCTTGTCAAAGAACAGAAGATGTTGCAGCAGTAGTGTTGCAATAATAGAGGAGGATCATTCTATGGCTGGACAACCGGTAATACAGATCAGGAATATGCACAAAACTTTTCCCGGAGTTCATGCCCTCAAGGGAGTGGATCTTGATCTTTACGCAGGTGAAGTTCATGCGCTGGTGGGAGAAAACGGCGCCGGTAAATCCACACTGATAAAAATAATCTCCGGAGCATATACCTTTACCGAGGGCACGTATCTGATTAACGGTCAGGATGCGGGTATTAAAAACACCATTGACGCCATTAAAAAAGGGATAAGTGTTATTTATCAGGAATTGAATCTGGTGCCCAGTCTCTCGATTGCGGAGAATATCTTTTTTGGAAGGCTCCCTTCAAAACTGGGCCGGGTGCTTTGGAGCGAGCTATACGCCAACGCCCAAAAATACCTTGAAATGGTCGGTCTTTCGGTAAAGCCCACCATGAAGGTACAATACCTGAGCGTCGCTCAGCAGCAACTCGTGGAAATTGCAAAATCACTTGCCCTTGATAGTAAAGTAATTATCATGGACGAACCTACCTCTGCCTTAAGCCCAAAGGAAATCAAAAGTCTTTTTGAAGTAATTGTGACGCTCAGGGAAAAGGGTGTCTGTATTATGTACGTTTCCCATAAGCTTGAAGAGATATTTGAATTGGCAGACCGTATTTCTGTTTTCCGCGACGGCGCCAGGGTGGGCGCCATGCTTGCCAGTGAAACGGATCAGCAGCGGCTAATCGAAATGATGGTGGGCAGAAAACTCAGCGATATGTTCCCTGAGCATACCCGCGTATCCGGTGAAACGGTGCTTGAGGTTAAGGGCCTCACTACCGATAAGGTTACGGATTTAAATTTCCATGTCCGCAAGGGCGAAATAGTCGGCTTTTCGGGCCTCATGGGCGCAGGACGATCCGAAATGACCCGCGGCCTTTTTGGGGCGGATAAAAGAAGCGCAGGAAAAGTATTTATCAACGGCAAGGAAGTGGAAAAAGATTCCACCGGAGCGGCCCATGCCGCAGGCATGGGACTGGTAACCGAGAACCGCAAAACAGAAGGATTGTTGCCGAACCTTTCAGTCAAAAAGAATATAACCATTGCCTCCCTGGGCCAGTTTTCAAAGCTCTTCCATATATTTCCCCGCAAGGAAGCTTCCGAAAGCAACACCCTGGTCGATAAATTGCGTATTAAAACTCCTTCTGTTGATCAGCTTATAACAAAACTTTCCGGAGGCAATCAACAGAAGGTTTTGCTTTCCCGGTGGCTCATGAAGGAAAATCTCAAGCTCCTCATTATTGATGAGCCTACCCGGGGTATTGATGTGGGCGCCAAGTCGGAGATTTATAACCTCATGGATATGCTTGCAAAACAGGGTTTGGCCATTTTGATGGTATCCAGCGAACTGCCAGAAATTTTAGGGATGTGCGACCGCATTTATGTCATGAAGAATGGAAAAATCACCGGCGAATTTAACCGGGAAGATGCAACTGAAACCGCTTTGCTTGCAAAGGCGATCAGCTGAGACAAAAAGGAGGAGAAAATATTTATGCAGCACAGAGAACTTATTGAAAATACCCTGGAAAGAAAACCAATCCCCACCAACGCATTCTGGATTGGGCATCCCGCTGATGAAACAAAAAAGTTATATTATAAAGAATTAGGTATTAAAGAGGCGGAACTTTCGGAATTAGAAAAACATAACCGTGAAGCCTCGGTATTAAAATCTTCAGACGCCGATGAAAAAGAAGTTGAATTCAGCCTCAAAACCGGCAGCGATATGACCTGGATATCCCCGGAACTGGATTTAAGCTGCTGGAAACATCCCGAAGGAAAACCCATGTGGGATTGTTTTGAAAAAGGCAGGGCAAGCCTTGGCAGCGCCGGAATTTTTGCGGAATGCGAGGATGTGCAGGAAGTTGAAGCCTTTGATTGGCCTAATCCGGATTACCTTGATTTTTCCTCAACCCTTAAGCGGGTCAAATACGCCTACGATCAAGGGCTTGCCGTTTTTGGCGGTATGTGGTGCCCTTTTTTTCATACCCTGAGCGATTTTTTTGGCATGGAGAACTATTTTGTAAAGATGCACACAGACAAAGAAGTGGTCCATGCGGTTACTTCCCATGTGGTTGATTTCTATGTGGAAACCAATACCCGCTTCTTCAATTTAGCAAAAGAATATCTTACCGCAGGTTTTTTCGGTAATGATTTTGGAACCCAGCTTGATCTGATGATTGGCTTTAATGATTTTGACGAGTTCCTTCTTCCCTCCATAAACCGTATTATCGGTACCATTAAAAAGGCCGGGTTAAAAACTGCCTTCCATTCCTGCGGCTCCATTAACCGGGTTATACCCCGGCTCATTGATGCGGGAATTGATGTGCTGCATCCGCTTCAGGCCCGTGCTAAGAATATGGACGCAAAAAACCTTGAAACCCAATATGGAAAGGATCTTATCTTTATGGGCGGAGTTGATACCCAGCAGCTCCTTCCTTTTGGAAAAAAAGAACAGGTTCGGGAAGAAGTGCTCAGGTTACGGGACATTTTTAAGGGACATTTTATTGTTTCTCCCAGCCATGAGGCCCTGCTCCCCGATGTTCCATTTGAAAACGCCATGGCCATGAGCAAGGCTGCAAAAGAATAATTATATCAGCAAATAAAATATCTAAGGAGTAACGCATGAACAGAGAATATGCTCATTTAAAGGAATTAGGAAAAAAATTATCAGAAATTACAAATTTGCCGGTTCAGGAGGAAAAGAAAAAACTTTGGATTGCCAATAACGATCTTAAACCAATACGGCCCATGGTATACATGGATCAGCTTCCCTGGCATGAGATCAACACCAGCGATGAAATGAAGCTCCTGTGCGAAAATGAATTTCTCCGCTCGGTGGAATACAGTATCCGGCAGCTGCTTTACCGGTGGAAGCACTTTCCCTGCGATATGGTTGTGGAGAACCGGATTGATATTCCCCACGCCGTTCATAACGTCAATTACGGCATCCATATTGTAGAAGAGACCAGGCAGACCGATGCGGGCAATGACGTAGTTTCCCATAAGTATAAAGATCAGATAGCCACGGAGGAAGATCTTAATGCGCTGCAGAATGATGAGATCCGGGTAGACCGGGATTTGGACCGATTGCATATGGAACAATGCCAGGAAATTTTTGACAGCATTATTCCTGTGCGTTTTTCCGGTGTTGATATACATGCCGGCGTTTGGGATCGGATCGCCCAGATGCGGCCGGCCCAGGTTATTTTAGAAGATATGATTGACCGGCCCGAATTTATGCAGAAGATTGTTGAAAAATTTGTGTCCCTAACCATGTCAACGGTTGAGCAATGCGAGGCGCTTGGTCTCCTTGATCCGGAAATGCAGTATGTTCACTGCACGGGGGCCTATACCAATGACCTTCCGCCGGTGAAGGAAGGTCAGGATCATCCTGCAGCAAAAAATATATGGGCCTTTGGGATGGCGCAGCTTTTTACAACCATGTCCCCTGCCATGCACGAGGAATTTGAGATCGATATTGTGCGTCCCCTGTATGAACGGTTCGGCCTGCTCTACTACGGCTGCTGCGAGCCCCTGGAAAATAAAATCGGCATAATCCGAAAGCTCAAAAATGTGCGCAAGATATCCGTAAGCCCATGGGCAAATGTGGCAAAAAGTGCGGAGAACATGCATGGAGACTTTGTGTTGTCCTTAAAGCCCAACCCGGCGTTTTTTGTGGCGGGTTTTGCCGAGGATAAGATTGTAAAACTTGTCCGTGACGCAATAGCGGTCGCCAAGGCCAACAACACGCCAATCGAGATTATTCAAAAGGACGTGAGTACCCTTGAATATCATCTTGACAATCTTGACCGTTGGGAGCAAATTGTAATGCGGATTGTTCAGGACATTTAAGTATGACAGGGGTATTATGCCAAAACATAAACAGGAAATTCTTGTTGGGAATCATGGGTTAATTAAATATATTAATAAAAAGAATGTTTTGGATACCATCCTTCGGGAAGAACAGATCTCCAGGATTGACATATCAAAACGTGTAAAATTAGCCATGCCGACGGTCATGCGGATTGTCGATGAATTTGTCAATGACGGGCTGGTTATCGAAATTGGAAAGGGGAGTTCAAACGGCGGGCGCAAACCAAATCTGTTAAGCGTCAACGCCGATGCCCGATATTTTCTTGCTACATTAATTTCCGGCAGTGTAAGAAGTGTGGTGGCAAATATGCAGGGAAAGATACTCAGCGATTATGAATCGGAAATTGATTTTTCGGGCCAGGAGGATCATATCCTGACTCAGTTAAAAAATTGTATGCAGCGGGCAATTGAAGGGTGCGGATTGACCGCAAACGATATTGCGTATTCCAGCATCGGAACTCCGGGCATGGGATTCAAATATTATACGGCCGGAAAGACCAGCCATGTGTTTGGTTATTGGTCAAAACTAAGCATCAATTTCTTTAAGAAACAGGGGCAGTTTGAATATCCAACCGCCATTGAAAATATAGCCAAAATGGGAGCCCTGGGAGAGCTTAGGTACGGTAAAGGGAAGTACTATAGCGATTATTTGTTTATATTTGCAGGTACCGGTGTGGGGATGGGGGTTGTAAGGAACGGAAGCTTTGAGTTAGGCGTTAGCGGTACCGCAGGCGAATTCGGGCATACAATCATTGATTATAACGGACCGGAGTGTTATTGCGGAAACAGGGGCTGCATTGAAAGTTATTGTTCGACCATTGCCATCTGCAGGGAATATAAACGGGAAAGAATAAACAACGGATTTGATGCTGCCTCTGACTATTCAGTCTCAGAAGTAGCGGAGGCTGTCAGACGCGGTGAAAGCTATGCGGTTACTGTTGCCAAACGGATAGGAATGCTGCTGGGAATAGGTATAGCAAACGCCATTAATCTATACAATCCCGACGCGGTCATCGTTGGCGGTGAATTGTGCGAAGTTCCACTATGCATCGAAGCGGCATTTGAAGAGGCAAAAAGGCATATATTCAGGAATGCCAGCAGGGATGTAAATTTTCTCATCTCTTCCCGGGATAACCCGATACTTATAATGGGGACAATAGCATATGCTATGGAGAATTGTTTTAACGAATATTGCAAATGTTAATTACTGCCTGAAATCCTTTTTTGTTCGCAAATTATCAGAAATATGTCCCTCTTCTCCATAATATCTACAAATTTTTGTCATATACTAAACCTGTAAACAAAAAGGCAGGTATTGGATGAAAAAAGCCATTATTACGGCTGGACTCCTCATAGCGCTGGTTTGTGCTCTTCCGGGGTGCAGGGTGAAAGCCCGGGGTCTTTCGGGACAAGAAACGGACAGGTTTGAAGCAGTTAGCGGTTCCCCTAGAGCTGATGGCAGCGGCGCCGCTGTTGCCAGGATTCCCGCAGCGGTTGGATCCGGCCCGTACCGGAACCCGGCTGTGGTACAGGGCGGTGAACAGATTATCGCTACCACCTTCAGTTCCCGCCGCTATGTGCCCATCACCGTGCAGGTTGGGATTCCCGTAAAGTGGACTATTTCGATGGAACAGGGCAGCCTGAACGGCTGTAATGGGGCCATGATAATCCAAAAGTTCAATATCCGCCAGCGCTTGAAGGTTGGGAGTACGGTGGTCGAATTTACCCCCACAGAAACCGGGAACATAGCCTACTCCTGCTGGATGGGGATGATCCGGAGCACCATCACCGTGGTGGAGAGTTTGTCCGCCGAAAGCTCAGGCTCGTTCCGGCCGGCCCTGTACCAGCCCGGGCAGGCGATGCTGCGGACTGCGGCCCTTGAAGAGGATGCGGATGATTTTTCCGGCTTCGGCGGGCCCGGGGGCTGCTGCGGCGTCAGTGGGTTTGAAGACCTGGAAGGGGATGATCCCTACCTGGATCAGGAGGATGGTTACGCCTTGACGCCGGAGGATTTTGATGATCAGGGGGATGCTTTAGCCCAAAACGGATTCGGCCGCGGCGGTTGTTGCAGCGGTGGTTCAAAACGATTGTGAAAAAATATATTGATAAGGATAAAAGGATGAAAAAATACGTATTATTAATTGTAGGGACCTTGCTGGTTTTGGTAGGCTGTAACCGGGTACAGACCGGCGGCCGGGAGTCCGACGAGGCTTTGACGGCCTTTAACGCCATTGTTAAGGCGAACCCGGATCGAAAGGGCTATCATGATGCCCTGAAGCATTGGGGGCTTGCCCTTCCCGAGGGCGCTAAGTTCGAGTGGACCAAGGACACTGGGGCGAATAATATCGATTTTGCCATGGTGATCCCCGCGGAGCCCTTTATCCAGGCGGGGTTGGATGTGAACCGCCTGGATGGGACCGGTTATGTGTTCCAGGCAGCTAAGGTTGAGGGCGGGGAAAGTCTGCCGGATTTGCTGCTGCATCCGTACAACGTTAGTGATAAAAAGCAAAACGCCCAGGGTTCCGAGGATGCCCTCCGGCGTATCCTCAAGCAGAAGAACAATATGGTAAAATATCACGGGGAACTTCAGCACTACCGGCTCTTCCTCTACGATGAGGGGGATACGCCCTTCGAGGTGCAGTGGACGGAAGAACTGGGTTTAAGCGATGCGGATATCACCTTTGTAATTCCCGCGGACCCCCTGACTGCGGCGGGGTTGGATATAACCCGGCTGGACGGTTGGGTTTTTCAGCCGGCGTCGAATGACAATAGCATGGGTATGGGAGCGAATCCCAACCAGTTGGTGGAAATATATACCCTGGTAAATTAAAATAAAAAGGGAGAAACTATGACCAGTAAAGTTTTAGTAATAGAAGGGATGACCTGCGCGGCATGCGCCAAGACGGTGGAACGGGTAACCAAGAAACTGCCCGGGGTTGCGGAGGCCAATGTGAACCTGGCCACGGAAAAGCTCAGCATAAGTTTTAATGATGGGGAGCTTACCATAAAGACCATCCAGGAGGCGGTAGAAAAGGCCGGGTACAAGGCTTTGACCCAGTCGGTAAGTAAGGCCTTCAATATCCAGGGGATGACCTGCGCCGTCTGCGCCCGGACCGTGGAGCGGGTAACAAAAAAACTTTCCGGGGTAGATGAAGCCAGCGTAAATCTGGCCACAGAAAAACTGAACATTACCTTCGATCCGGATCTCCTGACCACGGCCATTATCAAAGCTGCGGTTACCAAGGCGGGGTACAAGGCCATTGAGGAGGCCGACGAGACGGATCTTGCGGGGAAGAAGCGGGGTGAAATTAATGCCCTGCGGAACCGGTTTATCTTTTCGGCGATTTTTGCTTTCCCCTTACTGCTCATCGCCATGGTCCCCATGATTCTGGAAGCCCTGGGGGTCAACCTGCCGGGTTTTCTCAATACCATGCGCTATCCAAAACAATTTGCCCTGATACAATTCCTGATGTGTACTCCGGTGATGATAATCGGGCGGCGTTACTATACCGTGGGTTTCCGCAACCTGGTAAAGTTCAGTCCCAACATGGATTCCCTCATTGCCATCGGTACCTCCGCGGCGTATCTTTATAGTTTCTACGGAGTGTACCAGATTTTCTTCAATGGCAATGTGGACTACGAACTTTACTTTGAGGGGGCCGCAGTAATCCTGGCGCTTATCACCTTAGGTAAATATATGGAAGCGGTTTCCAAGGGCAAGACTTCGGAGGCCATCAAGAAACTTATCGGCCTTGCGCCGAAACAGGCTGCGGTGATACGGGACGGAGTGGAAATCCTGGTTCCCATTGACGAAGTGGAAGTGGGGGACATCGTGGTGGTACGCCCCGGGGAGAAGTTTCCCGTGGACGGTGTTGTTACCGAGGGGCTCACCGCGGTGGACGAATCCATGCTCACCGGGGAAAGTATCCCTGTGGAGAAAAATATCGGGGATACGGTAATTGGGGCGAGCATCAACAAGAACGGTTCGGTCAAATACCGGGCAACCCGGGTGGGGAAGGACACCGCCCTGGCGCAGATTATCAAGCTGGTGGAAAATGCCCAGGGTTCCAAGGCTCCCATCGCCCGGCTTGCGGACATCATATCCGGCTACTTTGTGCCCGTAGTAATAGTGCTGGCCCTCATAGGCGCCGGGGCCTGGTTTTTCTCCGGGGAGACCGTCGCCTTTTCCATCACCATCCTCATATCGGTACTGGTTATCGCCTGCCCCTGTGCGCTGGGTCTGGCTACCCCTACTGCCATCATGGTGGGAACCGGCAAGGGCGCCCAGTATGGGGTGTTGATTAAGAGTGGAGTGGCCCTGGAAACGGCTCACAAGATCGGCGTGGTGGTGCTGGACAAAACTGGCACTATTACTGAGGGAAAGCCAACGGTTACCGACATCATCTTGACAGGCAATGAGCAAGGCGGTGCGGATACAGCGTCTGGTGACAAGTCCCTGCTGCAGTTAGCGGCCTCCGGCGAGAAGGGCAGCGAGCATCCCCTGGGTGAAGCCATCGTCCGGGCGGCGGAGGGAAAGGGCTTAGAGCTTTTCCCGGCGGAACAGTTCCAGGCCATACCCGGTCGTGGTATCCAGACCGTAATTCAAGGTAAGACGGTACTTCTGGGAAATGAGAAGCTGATGGCTGAAAAAAACATCCCCCTAGGAGACGCCGCGGCCAATGCGGAGCGCCTTGCCGGGGATGGCAAGACCCCCATGTTCGTTGCGGTGGACGGCGCTCTGGGCGGCATCATCGCTGTGGCGGATACGGTTAAGGCAACGAGCGCCGAGGCGGTGGAACGGCTCCACCGGCTTGGTGTCCAGGTGGCGATGATCACCGGGGACAACAAACGTACCGCTGCGGCTATCGCCAAACAGGTGGGCATCGACACGGTTCTGGCGGAGGTATTGCCGGAGGATAAGGCGGCGGAGGTAAAGAAGCTGCAGGCGAGCGGTAAGAAAACCGCCATGGTCGGGGATGGTATCAACGACGCCCCAGCCCTGGCTCAGGCCGACGTGGGCATGGCCATAGGTTCCGGTACCGATGTTGCCATGGAATCCGCAGACATAGTTCTCATGAAGAGCGACCTGCGGGATGTTGCCACCGCCATTGAGCTTTCCCGCAAGACCATTGTGAACATCAAGCAGAATCTTTTCTGGGCCTTTGCATACAATACCCTGGGGATACCCATCGCCATGGGCGTCCTCTACCTGTTCGGCGGGCCCCTGCTCAATCCGGTGATCGCCGCCTTAGCCATGAGCTTTTCCTCGGTCTCGGTGCTGAGTAACGCCCTGCGTTTGCGGGGCTTTAAGCCCTCAAAGTTATAGGATATTATTAGCAGCATATTCGAAGATAGGAGCGATCATGAAAACGAACTTAAAAATTGACGGGATGTCCTGTGAACACTGTGTAAAACACGTTAAGGACGCATTGGAAGAAGTGGCGGGGGTCAGCTCCGCAGCGGTGAGCCTTAAGGAGAATTCCGCCGTGGTGGATCACGGGGATGCGGTAACCCTGGATGCCCTAAAGGCTGCGGTTGTAGAAGCGGGCTATGAGGTAGTGTGAACGCCGTCCTGGTTGTAGACGACGAACCGAAGATCCTCGACATTGTAAAGTCCTATTTGGAAAAAAGCGGGTACCGGGCGCTGACTGCAAAAAACGGGAAGGAAGCCCTAGCGGCGCTGCAGCGTAATACCGTGGATCTCATGCTCCTGGACCTGATGCTGCCGGATCTTTCCGGCGAGGAACTATGCCGCAGGGTACGCTCCGAATCGGATATGCCCATCATCATGATGACCGCCAAGGTTGATGAGGAGAGCATCATCAACGGGCTCCGTATCGGCGCCGATGATTATGTGACCAAGCCCTTCAGCCCCCGGCAGCTCATGGCCCGGGTTGCAGCAGCACTGCGCCGATCCGGCGGCGGGCCTGTGGAAGGGCGGGTCCTGACCTGCGATGTCCTGTCGGCGGATACGGAGAACCGCCGGGTGAGCAAGAACGGAGCTGCCCTAACCCTGACCCCGAACGAGTACAAAATACTAACGCTGCTTATGTCCAGGCCCCATAAAATTTTTACCCGGGATGAGATTATCGATAATATCAAAAACGAGGAGTACGATGGCTTCGACCGTACCATCGATTCCCATATAAAAAACCTGCGGCAAAAAATAGAGGATGACGCCCGGAACCCCCGGTATATCCTCACCGTTTACGGCATGGGATATCGGTTCGGAGGGGAGGCGTCTCCTTGATCAGTCTGAGGAACCGCCTGGCCCTGAGCTACGCCTTGTTTATCTGCGTCTCCGTTCTTGTTATGGGTATTATCATCAACCGGTTTGCGGAGAAATTATTTTCCGCCTTTGTCACGGAGAATATCAACACCGAAAGCAGGGAAATTGCCGATACCATTGCTGAACAGTGGGATCCCAACGCCGGTAGTTTTGATGTGGTCAGCGTAGAAGCCATGGGCATGTACTTTGTTCACCAGGGCTATATCGTATCAGTGGTAGACATTAAGGGTGAAATAGTCTGGGACGCCCGGGCTTGCGACATGCAGCAGTGCGCCATGGTGATTAACGAAATTATCGACCGGATGGAAAACGAATTCGGAGTGGGAGGATCATTCCAGACGAACGAGTTTCTTCTGTCCTATCAGGATATACCCATTGGTTATCTTAATATCGAAACCTACGGTCCTTTTTTTTATAGTAAAACTGAGTCTGCATTCCTATTGGGTCTTAATAACTTTCTGTTGGTGTCCGGTTGTATCTTTATCGTCCTGAGTATTCTCCTTTCCGTCTTTCTGGCTGCGGAGATTTCCAGGCCCGTCCTCAGGGCTTCTGAGGCAGCCCGGCGGATCGCCGGCGGGGAGCTTTCGGCGCGGGTTACCGATCGTTACGGCACCCGGGAACTTCGCGAACTTTCCCGGTCGGTGAATGATCTTGCAGCGGCTCTGGAGAACGGTGAACGCTGGCAGAAACAGTTGACAGCGGATATTGCCCATGAACTGCGTACCCCCCTAACCTGTCTGCAGGGAAACATGGAGGCCATGATCGACGGCGTATGGGAACCCACAACGGAGCGGCTTTCCAGCGCTTACGAAGAAATTTCCCGGCTTAACAAGCTGGTGGAGGATCTGAACCGCCTTTCGATCCTGGAGCAGAAAAATCTCATCCTGCATAAAACTGAATGTGATTTGACAAAACTTGCCGGCGCCGCTGTGGAACGGTTCCGTCCGGCAGCACTGGAGAAGGGCATTGAGATTAAGCTTCTTAGCCCCACGGTAATAACGGTTAACGGAGATTATGACCGGCTGACCCAGGTGTTTACCAATCTTATTTCAAATTCCATTAAATACACTGACCAAGGTAGTATTACTGTTACTTTATCTCAAACGCAGCAATACTGTGAACTAAGCGTGGCGGATACCGGGATAGGTATGGCAGCGGATGAGCTGCCCCATATATTCGAACGGTTCTACCGGTCCGATAAGTCCCGGAGCCGGAATACCGGCGGGGCTGGGATAGGGCTCTCCATTGTTCAGACCATAGTAAACGCCCACGGGGGGCAGATACAAGCGGAAAGTGAGACTGGAAAGGGGAGCGTATTTATGGTACACCTGCCCAGGGAAGTTTTGTAATGGAGGTTTTATAATGAAGAAACTCTTGAATTCCGTGGAAAACGCCGTTTATGAGATGGGCGCCGGAATTGCCCTTACCCATACGGATCTTGTTTTTAATAACCGGTACAAGTTTCTGCGAAAAAAAACAATAAATAAGGACAAGGTCAGCCTTGTAAGCGGCGGCGGCAGCGGTCATGAACCTGCCCATGCCGGATATATAGGAAGGGGAATGCTGGATGCGGCGGTTTGCGGTGATGTATTTGCATCTCCGTCTCAGGTGCAGGTATATCAGGCCATTAAAGATTCTGCGGGAACTAAAGGTACATTGCTTATCATAAAAAATTACAGCGGTGATATAATGAATTTTCAAAATGCCGCCTTTCTTGCCGGATTGGACGGATTAAAAGTAGATTATATAAAAGTAAACGATGATATAGCTGTTGAGGACAGTCTTTATACCGTTGGACGGCGTGGTGTGGCCGGCACCGTGTTAGTGCATAAGATTGCGGGCGCCGCCGCCGAGGCCGGTGGCAGCCTGGAGGAAGTAAAGCGCCTTGCCCAGAAAGCTGCGGACAATGTACGCAGCTTAGGTTTTGCCTTTACATCCTGTACGGTTCCCGCCAAGGGGACCCCCACCTTCTCTTTGGTGGAAGATGAAATGGAATACGGTATCGGTATCCACGGCGAACCGGGTATACACCGGGAAAAAATTGCCAAAGCGGAGGACCTGGCAAAGCGGATGATTCCGGCGATTATAAAGGATCTCAAGCTGGGCAAGGATGGTGAGGTGGTTCTACTGGTGAACGGCTTTGGCGCAACTCCCCTTATGGAACTGTACCTGTTTGGCTATTCTGCCCTGGCTGAACTGAACACTGCGGGTATCAAAACATATCGTATGTTTACGGGTAATTATATGACCAGCCTTGATATGGCGGGATCATCAATTACGTTGTTAAAGCTCGATGATGAATTGAAAAAATTGATAGATGCCAAAAGCGATGCGCCTGCTTTTACCGTATCGGGCCCTGCGGAGCCCCCGCGGTTTACAAGGGCTATTCCGGAACTGGAAGCCGGTAACGTATCGTATAAAGTGCAAACCGATAGTAAATATGCGCTTATTGAAAATAATGTAATCACCCTGCAAAATATAATCTATCTTATCGATAAGATGAGTGAAGTTATAATTGAAAATGAGGTTCCTTTCTGTGATATGGATGCCCATGGAGGGGATGGTGATTTTGGAATGAGCATTGCCAAGGGTTTCAGGCGTTTAAAGGTTGAGTGGGAAGATCTTTTGAAAAAATCCAAGACCATCGGAGAATTTCTGGATGCCTGTGCGGTGGTAATTATGGAATACTGCGGCGGCGCTTCCGGTCCAATTTGGGGCTTTGCTTTTAAATACGCCGCAAAGGCCGCAGCGGATGCAGTTACGGTAGATATCCAGGGTTTTGCGAAATTGTTTCAGGCTGCGGTTAATGGCGTACAGGAAACCGGCAAACGTTCATTTGGGCGGGGCGCCGTGGTCGGCGACAAGACCTTGGTGGATGCCCTGGTTCCCTGTGCGGACTCCTGGAGTGAATCCGCGAAACGGGGAGCAAGCTTCCCTGAAGGGTTTAAACAGGCCGCCGCCGCCGCGGTTTCCGGCGCCGACAAGACAAAGGATATAGTAGCCCACATGGGCCGGGCGGAAAATGCGGGCGAGCGAAGTCTGGGATATCCCGATGCCGGCGCCTATGCCCTGGGGCTTATCTTTACCGAAATCGCCAAAAGCGTACAGTAAATTAAGCCTGTTCCAGAAAGGCCTTTACCTGTTCTTTGGCAACTCCAACCTGCGCTGCGGCGTCCAGTTTGTGCCCGTTCATTCGAAAAGCGGGAACAAACCAGACGCCGCTTTTTTCATAGGCCAGATCGTTGTTCTCGTCTATCTGCTTGGCGTACTTCCCCGATTCCAGGATTGCCTTGAATTTCGCTCCGTCCACCAGGCCTTTGACGATATCAACCAGTACATCGGGCTTTTCCACGTTACGCCGTTCTACAGCCACCGCCTGAAACATGGCGGCGTGGAATTTCGGCATATCCGCGTTTAGTTCCTTTGCAATGTAATAACTTTGGCAGCTCAGGTCCGTGTGGGGCGGATGGTCCTCCGGCCGGGGATGGGATTCCACAGGCCGCCATTCAATTTCAAGCTCAGGATAATCCCCGATATAACTCACCAGGTACTCATACCCCTTTTTACAGTAGGGACATTCGTAATCATAAAAAACTTGCATCTTTGCCATGGTTTCCTCTCCAATATAAGCATTAGCTATTTCTACTGAAAACTCTTGTAATTATATAGTTATGTTTACTAAAACGGAAGAGTCCGTGAGCTTCAATTTGTCTGTTTTTTATGATACCCTTCTGGTATGTTTAAATTTCTCCATACTGCGGATTTGCATCTAGGCAAGATTTTTTACGAACACTCCCTTTTAGAGGACCAGGCGGTGATGCTGGAGCAGTTGGGGGAGATCCTTTCGGATACATCCTACAGCGCCCTTCTCATAGCCGGGGATATCTACGATCGATCCATTCCCTCCCCGGAGGCGGTTGCCCTCTTTGGTGGCTTCCTGGAAAAGCTCCGCGCCGCCCGGCCGGATCTGGCTATCCTTATTCTGCCGGGAAACCACGATTCCGCTCCCCGCTTGGGTTTTGGCAGGGAACTATTCGCCAAGCTGGGTATCCATATCGCCGCCGGGCCGGAGCAGGGCTTCGAGCCGGTGCTGGTGACGCGGCAGGGCGAAAGCTGCGCATTTTTTCTGCTCCCCTTCCTGTACCCCGGCTGTCTTGGCGAGCCCGCTCCCGAAAGCTCATCCCCGGGGGATCCGGTCCGTTCCCAGGGCCGGCTTGCGGAAATTGCGGCGGCCCGGCTGGAAACTGCCCGTCTCAAAGCGGTGGAGGCCGGAGCTTCTCTAACCGTCCTGGGGGCGCATCTCTTTACCCTGGGGGGCCGGGAGTCCGAGTCTGAACGGATTTTTCTCGGTACTGCGGAACAGGTGGACGCGAACCTTTTTGCGGGCTTTGATTATACCGCCCTGGGGCACCTCCACCGTTTCCAAAAAGTTGGTGCTCATACCTGGTATTCCGGAAGTCCCCTGGCGTATTCCTTTGACGAGGCATTGGACACCGTAGGTCCGGATCAGGAAAAAGCATTCCTGTCGGTTGAACTGGCGCCTGGCGCCGGACCTATGGTTACGCCTATCCCCGTGAAGCCCTTGCGGAAGCTCCGCCGTCTCCGGGGTTCCTTCAATTTTTTCTACCGGGATTCCACCAACGACCCGGTGGTGAAGGAAGCCGAGAATGATTACTTGGAAATCACCCTTACTGATACAGCCCTGATTGATAATCCCCTTCCTTTGCTCAGACCCCGGTTTCCCCAGCTTCTTTCGGTTAAGCAGGGGGAGGCCTTTGCACGGCTTTTTGCCGGCAGCGACGATGCGGTTCCGGCGTTTACCGGCAAGAAGCGGAGTCCCGAGGAGGACTTTGCAGATTTTCTTACCGGCCTTTACGGGGAGGCGGATACGGGGAAGCTGGGGCTGTTCAGGGAATTGCTTACGGAACTGGATCAGGGGGCTGAACAATGAGACCCCTCATATTAAGCATGGAAAATTTCGGACCCTTTGTGGGAAGGACGCGTATTGATTTTACCGTTCTGGATGAAATATTTTTGATCACCGGGCAGACCGGTTCCGGTAAGACCACCATCTTTGATGCGATCTGCTTTGCCCTCTATGGGACCGTCCCCGGCAGCCGGCAGGGGCACATCGATCGGCTGCGCAGCGATTATGCCGAAGAGACCCAGGAATGTTTGGTATCCCTGGAATTTTCCATTGGGGAAAAACGGTACCGGGTTGATCGGAGTCCGAAACAGGAAAAGCTCAAGAAGCGGGGGATCGGCGTTACCACGGTGGAGGAGACGGCAACCCTCTGGGAGATACTTCCCGGCGATGGGAGCATGAACCAAAGCGAGAGTTCCCGGAAGTCCGAGACGGATCAACGGATTCGGGATCTCATCGGCCTTTCGGCCCAGGAATTTTTCAAGATCGTTCTGCTTCCCCAAGGCGAATTTGCGGAGTTCCTCCGGCAGAATACCACCCAACGGCGGGAAGTGTTGAGTAAACTGTTCCCGGTGGATTTTGCGGTACGGGTACGACTCTTGGCCCAGGAAAAGGCTAAAGAAGCGGCAGTCCTGGCGCGGGGGGCGGAGCATGCCCTGGAGGAAATTGTTCGGAGGGTTTCCTTCGACACCTACCCGGAACTGCATAGGCAGGCGGAGGAGGCCGTGAAAAAAGCCAGGGGGGAATCCCAGAGATTAGAGCAGGAAAGTGTCCGGCTAGGCAGCTTACTTACCCTGGAAGAAAACCGGGTGGGCCTTGAACAGCGGCTTGAACAGGTCGGGAAGGAGCGGGCGGTCCTGGAAGCGGAGACGTTATTGATAGAAGAAAAGGAATCCCGACTTGCCCTGTCCCGGAAAGCCCAGCCTCTGGCGCATCACCTCGTCCTTGAAACGGAAAAGCGGGAGACCCTCTCTGCCGTTCTCTCGGAGTTGGAGAAGGTCCGCGGGGAATTGACCCTGGCGGAACGGAAGCACCGGGATGCGGAAACGACGGCGACGGAGCTGCCTGCCCTGGAAAAGGAACTGGCCGGAAATAGGGAAAAACGTCCCGCCCTTTTGGAGATGGCTGGGGAGGAGAAATCCCTGGATCGTAACCGGGAAGAGATGGGGAAGATCGATGCCGCACTGAAGGAAGGCCATCGGAAAATTGCTGCTCTGAAAGGGGGCCTGGAGGAAAAGGACCGGGTCATTGCAGAACGGAAGGCCCTGGCGGATCAAGGGACGGCTATCAATGATAGTTTTGACCGGGAGCGGGAACTCAAGGACCGGTTGATGCGTCTGCGACAGACGGCCGTTGAGGCGGAAGAACTGGGGAAGGAAGCCGCTGCCGCCGCTGCCCGGAACAAGGGCCTGGAAGCCCGGAAGACGGAACTGGAGCAGCGGATTCCGGTACTGCGGGAAGAACTGGCGGAAAAGGAAGCTGCGAAAGAGACAGGGGAACGGGCGGATATGGCTGTCCACCTTGCTGCGGAACTGAAACCCGGCGCTCCCTGTCCGGTCTGTGGTTCCACAGGGCACCCCAATCCTGCCGCCGCCCGGGTTCCCGTCTTTGGTATCCGCGAGCGGATAGAATCCCTGCGGGGTTCCCTCAAGGATGCGGAGCGGGATCTTACCGCCCGGTCCACGGAACTGGAATCCGGAAACCAGGAGCTTACCCAAATTCAGCGGAAACTGGACAGGATGCGGGAGAGCATGAGCCCCTTGGCTGAAGGGTTTGACGCCGCCGCCGATTCTGTTCTACGGGAGATCTTCGTTGCAATCCATAGCTCCGATAAGCCTCTGCCCCTGGCTGCGGAACTGGGCCAGCTTGTGGAGGCAAAGTCCCGGGGTCTTACCACCCTGGCGGCCCGGCAAAAGGAAGCCCGGCTGGCGGGGGACAGCGCAGCTGCCCTATACCGGGAACGGGAGGGATTTTTAACCCAGCAGATGAACATTGAGAAGGAAGTCTCCGGGCTTGGGGAAAAATACCGGATTCTGGAAAAAACCACCGCCGAAATGGAAGAGAAACACCGGGGATTACTCCGGGAGTGGAACTTGTCCAGCGCCGCGGAAGCCTTGATCGTTCTGGATCGCACCAACGAGAATCTGGAGAAGCGCATCCGGGAAATCCGGGAGACCAGGGAAGCCGCAGGCCGGGAACTGGCTGCTGCTAAGGCCCGGGAAGAGGGGATCACGGCGAACCGGACCGAGGCGGAACGGCAGCGCCGGGAGGCAGCTGATGCATTGAAGGAAGCCCTGGCCGCTTCGGCTTTTCCGGACGCCGCAGCCCTGGAGGCAGCCATCCTGGACCGGGACACGGAAACCGTCATGGAGGCGTCGGTTGAACGGTGGAAAACGGAGCGGTCCCGCCTAAAGACCCAGGGGGAAGAACTGGAGCGGAGCCTGGAGGAAAACCGCGCTGCCCGGGCGCCCCTGGGTACAGCTCCCGGTGAACCGGTGGAACTCCGTGCCGTCCTGGAAGCCCTGGTTGCAGACCGTGCCGCCGCCGAAGCCGGACGGGATAGGGCCGCTGCGGATCTCGCTTCCCTGGAACGGGACGAGACCCGGCTTCGGGAAGCCAAGGACCGGCATGAAGCGCTTAGTCAACGGGCCGCCCAGCTCCAGGCCCTTTCGGATGATCTGTCCGGAAAGAACCCCAAAAAGAAAGCCTTTGACGCATGGCTTCTGGGTCTCTACCTTAAAGAGGTAGCCGCCCTTGCCACTAAACGGCTGGAGCGGATGAGTGAGTTTCGGTATTCCCTGATCCTGAACAGCGAAGGCGAATCCGGCCGGGGTCTGGCCGGACTGGATCTGGCGGTTTTCGATTCCCTCACCGGAAAGACCCGGCCCTGCGCAACCCTTTCCGGGGGCGAAAGTTTTATGGCATCCATCAGCCTGGCCCTGGGTCTGGCCGACTCCATACAGACCCGCTCCGGCGGCGTTCGGCTGGATGCGGTCTTCATCGACGAGGGCTTCGGCAGCCTGGATGACGCAAGTCTGGACAAAGCTCTGATCATCCTGGATGAACTTCGGGAACACCGTATGGTGGGTCTCATCTCCCACGTAGGCGAAATGCGTTCCCGCATTCCCAGCCGCATTGACGTTATCAAAACCGGATCGGGGTCAACCATCCGGTTGAGGGGATTTAAGAGGGGTGAACGCTCATTGGCGGTGGATGATTCGCTGGAAGGTCCCCTTGACAAGCACTATTTTTTTCGAGTAGATTAAAAATTCCTAGATGCGGACGTCATATAACGGTATTATCCAAGCTTCCCAAGCTTGTGACGCGGGTTCGACTCCCGTCGTCCGCTTAGAATTCTAAAATAGCCGAATTAACCCTGTTAAGATTTAATCACTACCTTGTTCTGCCACCTGTTCCCTTTCCATCGGATTAAGTAAAAAGCCCCGCGAACTGCCCAGTCCGTTACCATGGCGTACCACACCCCCATGGAGCCGAAACCAAGGGTGTAAGATAGCAGATAGGAGGCGCTTACCCGGATAGTCCACATGGAAACGGTGGCGACGATCATGCTATACCGGACATCCCCGGCGGCGCGGAGGGCGTTGGGGAGGGTAAAGCTTAGGGGCCAGGTGATGGGGGTAAAGATGGTATGAACCAATAGATATTTTTTTGCCAGATCTTGGGCTTCTTCGGTCAGCCCAAACATGCCGGTTAGGGGGTCCATAAAGATGATACACAGAATGCATAAAATAAGATGGCCGGCGTAGGTTAATTTCATCAACTTAGCGGTAAGATACCGGGCGTCTTCGTAAGCCCCGGCGCCTACGCACTGGCCCACAATGGTGAGCATGGCCAGAGAAGCTGCCTGTCCCGGCATAACCATGAAGGTATTAAAGATATTGGCAATGGCATTGGCCGCTATGGCGCCGGTACCAAAAAAGGTAAAGATCCGGGAAACCATGATCTTGCCGATTTGAAACATGGAGTTTTCCAAGGCGCTGGGGATTCCCACATTAAGAATACTGCGGATCATAGGGAACTCCAGCCTGACCTTGGACAAACCCGAGATGGATATGGATTCGGGCGCACGGGATCTAAGCAGCAGTAATAACACAATGGCAGCGGCGGCCCGGCTGATAAGGGTTGCTATTGCAGCGCCGGCCACACCCATGTGGAACCCGTATATCAGAATAGCGTTGCCGGCAAAATTAACCAGATTTACCAGGATACTGATTTTCATGGGGATAGCACTGTTCCCGACACTACGGAATAGGGATGCTGCGGCGTTATAGACCGCCAGGAGGGGATAGCTTAAAAGGGTTATCCAGAAATAGGTTTCGGCGGCGCCCATGACATCCGCCTCGATCTTGCCGTAAATAATCCGTAACATGGGACGGTAAAACAAGAGGGACAATACGGTGATAATCGCAGCTACGATAATACTGGTGTAAATAAGTTGTTTGGAAGCCAAGCTTGATTTTTTAGAATCCCTGCGGCCTATATACTGGCTGACCACCACGGAACCCCCGGTGGACAGGGCCCCGAAGGCAATAATAAGCAGGATGGTAATCGAATCAACCAGGGAAACTCCGGAGACAGCATGCTGGCCAACAACCGACACCATTATTGTGTCAAGTATACCAACAGTAACAGTGAGGATCTGTTCAATCATCAAAGGCCAGAGAAGATGAAATAGTGCATGGTTATTCCATGAATTTCGCATCATCATTGGTTACTCAATTGAAAATACAACATACGCTCCTGTTGGAATTTTAGTTTCAGCTTCCACGGATTCCACCCGTGCCCTGGGCGGTCCCTGATGAAGCCACCGGAGAAACAGATCCAAATTTTCCTGCGAGCCTTCAGCCCAGACATCTACTTCCCCATCACGGGTGTTCCGTACCCAGCCGGTCAGACGGAGGCGGCTTGCTTCGTTATAAGCGGAATACCGGAACCCTACCCCCTGGACCCGGCCCCGGACCTGGGCAAAAAAAGCGGATGGAGGATTTTGATCCGACATTGGCTTTTCCAAGCATCAAGTTCCTATGGAGCGAGCAGGAGTAATTGTGTGCCTATAGTGTCATTGAAATTTCCCACGGGAAGCGGCTCACTTAATCCGTTTGTATTCTTTAATCTCTTTCCTCAACCGCTCCGCCAGTTCCGTCCGGGGCACCCTGACCTGTTCCATGGAATCCCGGAAGCGCAGGGTTACGGTGCCGTTATCCTTGGATTCGTAGTCAATGGTAACGCAGAAGGGGGTTCCCGCCTCGTCCTGCCGGCGGTAACGCCGCCCTATAGCCCCGGCCTGATCGTAGTCGGTGGCGAAGTCTTCCCGCAGTTCAACCCGGATATCCTGAGCCAATTCCGCCAGACCGTCTTTTTTCATCAGCGGGAGGATAGCTACGGTAATGGGCGCCACCGTGGGGTGGAAGCGCAGCACCGTCCGCCAGTCGTCATCGTTACCCTTATCCGCCACCTTTTCTTCGTCATAGGCGTCGCAGAGGATCATCAGCAAAGTCCGGGTAAGGCCCGCCGAGGTTTCGATGATGAAGGGGATGTACCGCTCATTACCGTTTTCCTGATCGATGTACTGCAGGTCCTTGCCGGAAAATTCCGTGTGCCGGGTTAGGTCGTAGTTGGACCGGTTGTGGACACCCTCCAGTTCCTTCCAGCCCATGGGGAAGAGGTACTCGATATCGTAGGCGTCCTTGGCGTAGTGGGCCAGCTCATCCGGCCCGTGTTGGTGCCAGCGGAGATGGTCCATCTTAACTCCCAGCTTTTCGTAGTAGGCCCAGCGCTGTTTTTTCCATTCGTTGAAGGTCTCCACATCCGTGCCGGGTTTTACGAAGTACTGCATCTCCATCTGTTCGAATTCGCAGGTGCGGAAAATGAAGTTTTTGGTAACAATCTCGTTTCGGAAGGCCTTGCCAATCTGAGCAATCCCAAAGGGTATCTTCATCCGGTTGGACTGGATGATATTTTTGTAGTTAACGTAAATCCCCTGGGCGGTTTCGGGCCGCAGGTAGATAAGGTTGTTGTCCACCTCCCCGACCGCCGATTCCACCGGGCCGATGTGGGTCTTGAACATGAGGTTGAACTTCCGGGTGTCGGTCAGCTCCCCGCCGCAGTCGGGACACTTCTTTTCCGCCAGATTTTTCGGATCAATCTGGTCTGCCCGGAATCGGGTCTTACACTTTTTGCAGTCCACCAGGGGGTCGGTAAAGTTTTCCACATGCCCCGAAGCTTCCCAGGTCCGGGGATGCATCAGAATAGCCGCATCCAGGCCTACGATATTGTCGTGCAGCTGGGTCATTTCCTTCCACCAGTTCCGGGAAATACGGTTTTTCAGCTCTATCCCCAGGGGCCCGTAATCCCAGGCGCCGCTCTGGCCCCCGTAAATCTCCGATGACTGAAACACAAACCCCCGTCTCTTGGCTAAAGACGTGATTTTTTCCATAGTGGCGGGACCCTTATACTCGATTTCCTCTGACATGGATGGCTCCAAAAAATTTGATGGTCCGGCGGCTGGCGTCAATGGTTAGGGGCTGCCCCGGACATGAGGTCATTATATAGAAGGGAAGGCGGATCGGTCAATTCATTACATATCCTCCAGCGTCAAGTATCGCCCTTCAACTTTGAGGAAAATAAAGATATTTTGGTGTTTTTTGAAAAGTGGAACCGCCGCAAAACCCTTAGGCCCCGCGGCGGCAGATTGTCCTACCAGCGATTGCTTTCCCGGCGGGGTTTGTCCATTGCTTCGTTTACTTTGATAGCCCGGCCATCAAGGTCCGTGCTGTTGGTTCCACTGATGGCTGCCTGAGCTTCCGCGTCGGTGCTCATTTCCACAAAGCCAAAGCCCTTGGAATTGCCCGTATCCCGATCGGTGATGATTTTAACCGATTCCACTGTACCGAAGGCGGAGAAGAGGCTCCTGAGATTATCTTCGTGGGTATTGTAGGAAAGATTGCCTACATATAATTTTTTAGCCATTTGGCTTCCTTTGCCCGGCCCTTGCCGGGTCTTTTGTAGTCCGCTCATCCAGGATAAGCGTTAGCCTGTGCAAAACGGGTATCCGTAATGGACAGGATCAAGCTGGGAAGGGACATTCAGGATTTTCCTTTCATGATTGTTAAAGTAGATAATCCGGATATTTTATAATCGAACTGAAGACCAGTAACTAAAAATAGCAGACTTTCCAAAAGTACTTAGAAAAGATAATAGTAATGTCTGGGAGTTTCCAACTCTTAAGAAAAGTATATGACGGAAAAGAAAGAAATGTCAAGGGGTAAACGAAAGATAATCCATAATTTCCATAACTATCCCGGTTTTCCACATAAAAATCCTGCAATTTTGACAAAATGCCGCATTCTAGGGATATTTTGGGGAGTCTACATCCTTCCGTTCCGTGTTCTTGACATTAGTTCAAAATTCCGATATCTTTAGGGACTAATTCAGAGTGTTTTGGAGTCGGTCCGAGTGGTTGAAGCAAAGAAGGCTCCTTACGGAGCCATCTAAAGGGTCTTGAAAACCATTGTGCCGCAAGGTACGGGGGGTTCGAATCCCTTTGGGTGGTTGTAATGTAATTTGGAGCGATGTCCGAGTGGTTGAAGGAGGCGGTCTTGAAAACCGTTGTGCCGCAAGGTACCGGGGGTTCGAATCCCCCTTGCTCCGATAGGTTTTGTTTGAAAAAGGTGTTTTGGGGACTTGGTTCCCATACTATAGTGATTGGTTAACTTTGGGAGCGGTGGGTGAGTGGCCGAAACCAACGGTTTGCTAAACCGTCGTACCCTAACCGGGTACCGGGGGTTCGAATCCCCCCTGCTCCGTATCGATGAGGTTGTAGCTCAGCTGGATAGAGCTTCAGATTGCGGATCTGAAGGTCGGAGGTTCGAATCCTCTCAGCCTCAAATGTAAATCGTTACTAGACAAAGAATTAAGTCTGCCCGGTGTCGGGTTCGCTAATTGTTGCGCCGGATTTCATCAGGTTTCCCCCGCATCATACGCCTCTAGCGCGGGGGTAAGGCAAGACAACACACCAGACACACCGCATACGGTCAATGTCAGCAGAATTGTATTTTTGATTTCCTCCCTGGTAGCCCCGGCTTGCTTCGCCATCGGCACATGGGCGCAAACTGCCTGAACATTCTCCTGCGATGCCTTAATGCCGATGTAGATAAGCTGCATGGTTTTCTGGTCAAGACCATTCGGCAGAGCCAACGATTGAATTAAACTGTTAAATGCTGCAGCCGCTTCCGGCGCTTCTTCCATAAATGTCTGATAATTGTTCTTCTTTTCCATGTTGTTACCTCTCAATCACTCCGTAGTATTTACTTACTATAAAACTATCCATTTATTTCTTCTTCTTGAAATTTGATGGGGGAATATTCTTTTCCAATATATTTACAACCTTGCTAAAATATTCGCTGTCATCTGTATTTACAATATAATGCTCTTTTGCGCCGTCATACGGAAAACCCGTTTCCGCATCTTCCATTAAAGGTTTTATGCAATCAAGCATTTTTACAAATGCCGTATTATCACAAACCATTACAACAGGTTTATTGTTCAAGTATACTAAATATTCCCCAAACATTTTTTTATACATTATTGCTCCACTGGCTTTTATTTGGTCAATAACGTATTCAACATAACTTAAATCACTTGCCATGTTATGCCCCAAATGAACCGATTTCCAGCAAATTACCTTCTGGGTCAGCTACATAACAAGTCCGTTGTCCCCAGGGCATTGTGGTCGGCGGAAAAACATTTTCAACGCCTAAATTTATAAGGCGTTTATATTCCGTGTCTACTTCATCAAACGTTTTTAGGGTAAAGGCTATCTCCGCTGTGCCGTTTAATCCTTTGGGATAATTAAATTGTTTTGAAACCATATTTTCAAAATCATTTCTGCCGAACATTATTAAGCGGCATTTCCCCGCTTCAAAATCAGCATTTGGCTCGCCGTTCCAGTTCGTTTTCAATCCAATAACATCACGGTAAAATTCAACCATTGTTTCCATGTTATTCACAAAAAGTCCGATACAATCAATTTCCATCTTTGCCTCCATTTTACTTTATAGTATTCTATCATTCTTTGGCCATTTACACATACTTCCTGACACACTCACCCTTATACCAATTTTTATTTTAATTGTTATTTATTTTCTAATAATTTCTTCCCTAAATCTTTAAAATATTGTTCTTGTATTTTTTCAAAGGTCAAAAATATTTTTGCCACTATATTCATTATTCTATTTTTTATATATATCGTTTCGATAAATATACATTTTGTTTCATTATTATTTATTTCAAAGAATTTACCTACCCAATTTCCATAAAAATTTTTGTTTTCCATGTCAAATGAATACAAATTATATTCCTCCTTTTCTCTCAAAATAAATCTTGTAAAATATTTTCTATTCATATCATAATATTCTATCCAGTCTTTTCCATTTTCAAGTATTTTTATTTCCTTTATATCGGTCCGCCATTTGTAATCATTATTGTTTAAAACAATATTCCAAATAATTTTAACATTATATTTTAATATTATTTCCTTTTTCGCAACCAATGGTTTACCCATATTCTTCCCCCAAGAAATACTTTTACCACCTATATTTTATTTTGTCTACTAGCGCGAAGTTACTTGGCATAATTTTTCAGAAAATTTATGGTTCTTTAGTTGCATTTATTTCTCTTTCCCTGCAAAACTGTGATTGTATTTCTATTATTTTTGATGTAATAAAATAGTGTCTCTCCGTTGACTTCATGCAGACATTGTCCTATCAATTCCCCTTCTGGTTCATGCTCTTACGAAATGACTTTGCGCAATACTGTACCGACTGTTATGGTTGACAAAATTTTTAAAATTATTGTAATATACATAAAAGGAAATAAAATGCATGAGTAAATTTGATATTTTATGGGCATATGTTAAGAAAAATGACAATGCAACAATTAAGTTATCTTTTGCTGAAATAAAAGAAATCTTAGGTATAGAAATTGACCACTCTTTTTTAAAATACAAAAAGGAACTTATAGAATATGGATATGAAGTTGGAAAAATTTCTTTAAAGGATAAATCCGTAATTTTTAATAAATTGGCCAATAAATGAAATATATTTCAGAAAGCGGGACCAAAAAAAATAATATCAAATTGCTAATCATCAAATATTAGGTTTTGTGTTTAAATACAACAAGTAGAATGAAATGGATACAAAATTAATTTTAGCATTTTTGAACGAATTGAATAAAAATAATAGTTTTGAATGGATGAAAAATAATAAACAAAAATATGAACAGGCAAAACATATATAACTCTCACACCCTGCTTAGCGCAGGCAGGGCGTAATGCGAGCAGGCGCCGTGGGGGAGGGGGATTCACATCGCGGGATTTGGAATTCCCCATCTATGGAGACCCCGTAGGGGCTCCATAGATGGACTCTACAAGCATCCCGCGGTGGGGATTCCCCTCCCCCACCGGCGTTTTTTCGAACGACCCTGTATACCCTGCCCTGCTAATCCCCGACTCGTATAGTAAGCCAAGCATCATTATACAGCGTCAGATTCTCTCCCACATCATCCTTGAGCTCAACATTGGTAAGTTCCTCCGCCTGATAATAGGGGGTAACTTTTTTCAGCTGCCGCGCAGGAATGTTGACGGTGGCAGGGAAGCCGAAATAATCGGTAAACTCCGCATAGATTTCCGGCCGATGGATAAAGTCGATAAACTTATAGGCCAGGTCAACATTCTTGGCGCCCTTGAGGAGGCACATGCTATCGATATAAGCAGGCCCACCTTCCGGGGGTATGAAGAAGACGGTATTCTTTTTTTGCTCCTCACTAATTTCTTCGTATACCACTTCGGCGTAACCCTGGACTACCCAGAAGTCTTCATCGGCAAAGCCCTTGCCAAAGGCTTCGGCATCGAACTTAATCAGATTCGGCTTCCAGGAACTGTTAACCAGATCCCGCGCGGCGGCGATCTCCGCAGAGTTTGTGGTATTGACTGAATAGCCCAGGTGTACCAGGGCATCCCCGAGTACTTCCCGCATATCATCCAGCATGGTCATCTTGCCCTGCAGATCGCTGCGGGCAAATATAGACCAGCTCTTTTCGTATTGAGGAACCCTGGCAGTATTTACGGCAATCCCCGCAGCGCCGAAGTAATAGGGCACGCTGTAGTCCATATTCGGATCGTAGGCCGCCTTTTGAAGTACCATCGGGTCGATATTTACCAAATTGGATAATTTTGATTTGTCAATTTTTTCAAGCATGTTCTGCTTGATCATGATGGAGACATAATCTCCGGAGGGGAAAACCAAGTCATAACCTGTCCCACCGGACAGGAGCTTGGCATAGAGCTCTTCGTTTGAAGCGAAGGTATCATAAACAATTTCACAGTTATTCTCTTTCTCAAATTGCCGTAACACAGAGTCAGGTGTGTAGTAGGTCCAGTTATAGAGATAGAGCTTCGACTTTTTAGCACAGCCACTGAATGTGGTGAGCATTACAACACTGAGCAGCGCCGCACCCAGCGCCGCAGCCATAACAGGTATTTTTTTCATCTTTTCCCCCTCATACCGGAAATTCCGGTACCCTCCTTATATAATAGAATTCCATACGGAATCCTTTATTTTGCGGCGATATATTTCAGGAAGTTCCTGAGCAGATAGGTAAGGGCTACGGTTCCCAGGATCATCACCACCGAAAGGGCGTTGATAACCGGAGATACGCCGAAACGGATTGCCGAGTATATATACAGCGGCAGTGTTGTTGAACCGGGCCCCGCGACAAAGTAGGTGATGACAAAGTCTTCGAGGGAAATAGTAACGGCTGTCAGAAAGCCGGAGACAATACCGGGCATACAGATGGGCACCGTTACCTTGAGGAAAGTTTGCTGTTCATTGGCTCCCAGATCGTGGGCGGCTTCGATAATGGAAAAGTCAAATTCATCCAGCCGGGCCATTACCATGAGAAATACAAAGGGCAGGTTAAAGGTGGTATGGGCGATAAATATGGTGAGTAATCCAAGCTTTAGTTTTATTCCCGCAAAAAAGAGGGACAGGGAAACACCGATGATGACCTCCGGCAGGATCATGGGGAGGAAGGATATGGCCTGAACATAGTTCCGCAGCCGGAACCGGTACCAGTTGACCCCCACGGCGCCCAGGGTTCCAAAAACCGTGGCAGTTCCCGCCGAAGTAATGGCGATAAGGATACTGTTCCAGAAAGCCCGCCAAAGGTCCCGGGAATGGAGGAAGAGCTGTTCATACCAGACCATGGAGAAGCCGGTCCAGCCCATGCCCTTGGATTCGTTGAATGAGTAGACGATTAATACCAGCAGGGGGAGAAAGAGGAAGATCAGGGCGGCGATAAAAACGGTTTGGGAAAAGGAAAATGGTTTTTGCCGGTAGGCCCGCCGGGCGTGGCGCGCCGCTTCACCCTTGGCTTTTCCGGGGGTGAGGTTGGTGATGATGCCCTTGATGTTAAGCTTCAATTCCCGGCTCCCTTGGCTTTCAAATCCACGGTTCTATTGGCGTCTTTTTTCTGGAGGTTCATCATGATCAGGACCCCCGCGGTGGTGATCACCGTGAGCACCATGGAGATCGCCGAGGCCAGGGGCCAGTTCCGGGCTTTGGTAAGCTGGTCCGCAATAACGTTACCCAGCATATAGGAATCCTTGCCGCCCACCAGGAGGGGCACCGCATAGGCGCCGAAGATGGGAATAAAGGTAAAGAGTACTGCCGTATAGAGGCCGCTGCGGATATTGGGGAGGAGTACCCTGAACATGGACTGGGGCTTGGTGGCCCCCAGATCCCGGGCAGCCTCCAGAAGGGAAAAATCGAATTTATCAATGGTGGAAAAGAGGGGCAGTATGGCGTAGGGCAGATACATATAGACCAGCACCAATATTACCGACCCCTGGTTGTACAGAAATTGAATATAATTATCGATAAGCCCTATCCGTATGAGCAGATCATTCAGAAAGCCGTTGTTTCCCAGGATATTCATCCAGGCGAATACCCGGATAAGAAAGTTTGTCCAGAAGGGGATGATTATTAGGAGGAGCAGGAAGGTCTGGTTTTTGCTCCTTGCCATGAAGTAGCCGCAGGGCAGAGCGATAAGGATGGTAATAAAAGTAGCAATCAATGCGGTAACAAGGGTACGGATGGTGATAATTACAAAGCTGGGATTACTGAGATTTCTGTAGGCGTCCAGGGTAAACTGCCCCATGGTCACGCCGCCGTAGAGACCTTTCCGCAAAAAACTGTAGAGTACAATAATTAACAGGGGCGCCAGAAAAAATGCGGTAAACCAGACGGTCATGGGCGCTGAGTAGAATAGGCCGTAATGACGCCTGATGGAAGAATTGGCGCTCACGATTCTTTGACCCCGACTATGTATCCGTCATGGGCGCTCCAGGACAGATACACCGAATCTTTCCAGACAATATCGGGACCTTCGTCAGAATATTTGGCGTGCTGTTTAATCACCCTGACAAGGAATTTGTCCTTTACCTTTACATAGAACTTTGTCTGAAAACCCGAGTAGATGGGTTCCTCCACAAAGCCCTGAAAAAGGTTGATGTCCTCCCGGGTGGTGGTGGGCTTTTCCTTTGAGATGAGCACCTTTTCCGGACGGATGGTAAAGCTTACCTGCTGGCCGGGCTTAAACTCATCCACGGTGGTCACCTTGATCCTGCCGAGATCGGGGATATTAAGTTCCACCATATATTCACCCTCCGCCTTTTGGATGGGCGCGGCGGAAATTATCTCCCCGTCAAAGAGGTTGGTTTCCCCGATAAACTTAGCCACAAAGCCCGTGGCCGGGCTTTCGTAGATTTCGTGGGGGGTACCTACCTGCAGGACGTTCCCCTGGTTCATCACCGCGATACGGTCCGAAACCGAAAGAGCCTCCTGCTGATCATGGGTAACATATATGAAGGTGATTCCAATTTTGTCGTGGATCTGATCCAGTTCGATGAGCATGTGCTGCCGCAGTTTGGCGTCCAGAGCCGAAAGGGGCTCGTCCAGGAGAAGTACCCGGGGTTCGTTGATCAGTGCCCGGGCTATGGCCACCCGCTGTTTCTGGCCCCCGGAAAGCTGGTTAGGCTTCTTGTTGGCATGGGCCTCCAACTGGACTAGCTTGAGGTATTCATTGACCTTTTGGTCTATTTCAGATTTCCCTGCCTGTTTGATACGAAGAGGAAAAGCTACGTTCTCAAACACCGAAAGATGGGGGAAAAGGGCGTAGTTCTGAAAAACCGTATTTGCCTGCCGCTGGTTTGGAGGCAGGGGCAGCACATCGGCGCCGTCAAAGGTAACTACCCCGGTATCAGGGCTTTCAAACCCGGCAATAATACGGAGGAGTGTGGTTTTTCCGCACCCCGAAGGCCCAAGGAGGGAGAAAAACTCCCCTTTTTTGATTTCCAAACTGACACTATTTAATGCCTTAAAATCACCGAAGAGCTTGGAAACACCTTCGATAACCACATCGCTCCCTTTCAACCCCGCTCCTTCAACCTCCCTTCAAATACAGCTCATGCCCCCGGCAACCCGGTATTTTTCCTATTCAGTCTAAAAGGTACAATGCGGATTTTAAAGGGTGTTGTCAAGACTATGACTTTAAAAAATAAAAAAAATAACCTAAAATTGCGGTAACGGAGGCATACCATGTGGATCCTATACGCCCTGTTATCCGCCCTTTTTGCGGCTTTAACTTCGATATTGGCCAAAATAGGCATAGAAAATATCAACTCAAATTTGGCCGTGGCGATACGTACGGTGGTGGTATTGATCCTCTCCTGGGGCATTGTATTTTTAACCGGAAAACAGCAGGATCTTACGAATCTGGGGCACAAGAACCTGCTTTTTCTGGTTCTTTCCGGCATTGCCACCGGCCTATCCTGGCTCTGCTATTACCGGGCTCTTCAGATTGGCGAGGCCTCAAAGGTAATCCCCATTGATAAGTTCAGTGTGGTCATCGGTATGGTTCTGGCCTTTATTATACTAAAGGAAACCCTTACGATTAAAACAATTATCGGCGGGGTTCTAATCACCATTGGTACCTTTGTTTTGATCCTGTAGTATTACTACTCCCTAAGCATGAGCAGCGCCATCACCTTGGCGTCCCCAAGGATGTTGTTCACCAGGGTGTACTCGTTGGGCTGGTGGGCGGTGTCGTCCATGCGGCTCCACACCACCGAATCGATACCGGCGTTGCGGAGATAGGCCCCTACGGTGCCGCCGCCAATGCCGATGGGCCGGGTTGCAACCTGGTACACCTCCTTGACAACCTTCGCGAGAAGTTTTACCAGAGGCGCATCGGGGGAGGTGGGTTTTGACTCTTGGCACTGGGGAAGGGTATAGCTGATTTTGACTCCGTGTTTGGCTTCTATCTCCGCCTTGATACGATCGATTTCCGCCAGCACCGTTTTGGCGGGATACCGGGGGAGGATACGCATATCCATGCAGAACACGTCATCACCGGGAATAGTATTGATGTTGGGGACATTGGACTCTTTTTTGGTGGGCTGGAAGGTAGAGTAGTCCGGCTCAAAGAGGGGGTCGTGGTCGGAGAACTTTTTGGAAAGGCCCTCGTGGAGCTGCACCGCCAGTTCCGCCCCGGCAAGATGGGCGTTTATGCCCTGGTCAGGCCTGGAGCCGTGGGCCTGGGCGCCAATGGTGCTGAACCGTGCCCAGATAAGGTTCTTCTCCGCAATCTCTATGGTTTCCCCCTTGGGGTCACCGCCGTCGGGGATGAGTATCATATCGTCCTTACGGAATAGTTCCGGGACCTTCTTGATAAGCCAGTCTACTCCGTAGGCACTGCCGTTCTCTTCGTCCGCAGCGAAGAGCAGTTTTACTGTGTGGGCTGGGACTATGCCCTGCTTAACCAAAGCCAGGGCCGCCACCACCGATGCGGTGAGCCCCTGTTGGTTATCCTCCACCCCCCGGCCTATGAGCCGTAATCCCTTGCTGTCGCCATTGTCTTTTTGGATCACCGTCCAGGGATCGCTTTTCCAGAGGGATGCCTCCCCAGGGGGTACCACGTCTATGTGGCTCATGATCCATAAGCGGGAAGAGTCGGCTTTACCGGGGATG
This sequence comes from Treponema primitia ZAS-1, assembly GCF_000297095.1. Lineage (NCBI taxonomy): Bacteria > Pseudomonadati > Spirochaetota > Spirochaetia > Treponematales > Treponemataceae > Treponema > Treponema primitia. Next base: position 33,693 of record NZ_AEEA01000018.1, read on the forward strand.
GTGGCGATCAGATTGGGCCGTACACCGCCCTTGGCCCGCTTGTCCGGGGCATCGTAGCGTTCCAGCTGGGTGATGCCCTGGGCTTTTAGCCAGTCCGCCAGAAACAGGCACTTGTCCAGTTCCCCTTCCCCCCCAGATTCCGGGGATATGGCGGGCCGCTTGGTTAATTCCGTCTCCAACTCCACAGCCAGGGCAGTACTATTATCAATAAAACTAAAAATCTTTTCTTTCATTCGAACTCTCCACTTTTTGTTTCCTAGGACAAATTCTTTTGATACGCATTCCAGCTGGTTTTGATCAGGGTTTCCAGGTCCGAATACTTTGCAGTCCAGTTTAAAAGTTCGTGGGCCAGCTTGGATGTGGCGGTAAGTTTGGCGGGGTCCCCAGCGCGGCGGCCCACGATTTTTGCGGGGATAGGCTTGCCGGTGATACGCCGGGAGGCCTCGATAATCTCCAGTACCGAAATGCCGGTTTCGCTTCCCAGGTTTACGGTGATGCTTTTGTCATTTTTGCTGGTGTAGTCCAGGGCCGCCGCATGGGCCGCGGCAAGGTCGCTCACGTGAACATAGTCCCGTACTCCGGTACCGTCCGGGGTATCGTAGTCATTCCCAAAAATCTGCACTTCCTTCCTGGTACCACAGGCGGCTTCCATAATAACCGGGATGAGGTTTGCGGGGTTGCTCTCCAGACCGGTGATCCTGCCTTTGACATCGTAGCCCGCGGCGTTGAAGTACCGGAGGGCGGCGAAACGTATCCCCTTGAGTGTATCGTACCAGCCTAGGAAGCGCTCAATTTCCAGCTTGGTGAAGCCGTAGTAGCTTTCCGGATTGGTGGGGTGTTTTTCATCAATAGGGAGATATTCCGGCTGACCAAAAACCGCGGCGCTGGAGGAAAAGACGAAGTTTTTAATTCCCCCTTCCACGGCGGCGTTCAGAATATTGACGGTACCGTTTATATTATTCACCGAGTATTTCTCGGGCTTTACCATGGATTCCCCCACGGCCTTAAAAGCCGCCAGATGGACCACTGCGTCAAAGCCTCCCTTGGCAGCCCGGGACAGGCTGGTATAGTCCAGAATGTCCCCGTGGATGAATTCTGCTTCGTTTAGGAGATTCCCCCGGAGGCCGCTGGAGAGGTTGTCGAAAACCGTAACTTTATGGCCCCGGTCCAGAAATTCCCGGGCAACATGGCTGCCGATATACCCGGCGCCGCCGACGATCAATATTTTCAATTTATACTCCTATAAAAGTGTTACCAAGTAACACTCTGTTCCTTATTCTGTTTTTTGACTATATCAATTTTTTTTATTTTTGACTATTGTTTGGGGATGGATAACACAAAAAAAGGCCTGCTCCTAACCCATATTGCGGTGTTCCTATTCGGTTTGGCAGGATTATTTGCTAAGCTTATACATCAGAGCGCAGGTATCATCGTGCTTGGCCGGGTGCTTTTTTCTTCGATTTTTTTGCTTATTTTTATTAAGGTAAAAAAATACAGCCTTAAACTTGAAACTAAAAAAGAATGCCTCCTCATTGTTCTGGCGGGGGCGATCCTGGCTTTGCACTGGACAGCCTTTACCCAGTCGGTACAGGTTTCTACCATGGCCATAGGAACCCTGACCATGGCTACATTTCCCTTATTTGTGTCCTTCCTGGAACCTCTGTTTTTTCACGAAAAATTGCGGCCGATAAATATTATATATGCAGTTATTGTGATAATAGGAATATTGTTTATTGTTCCGGAATTTGAATTACAAAACAAGGCAACTCAGGGCATACTCTGGGGCCTAATGGCCAGTATAAGCTATGCGGTTATTTCCCTGTTGAACCGCGTATTTTCAAATAAGTATCCCGGGATGGTAGTTTCTTTTTATGAGCAAACCGCCGCTATAATAGTATTACTGCCGCAACTATTCTTTAATAAAATTGTTTTATCATCCAGTGATATTATCTTCCTGCTGATCCTCGCCCTTGTGTTTACCGCAACGTCCCATTCGTTGTTCATCGAAGGTTTTAAATATATCAAGGTACAAACCGCCGGAATACTTACCGGGCTTGAACCGGTGTACGGAATAATTGCCGCCTTTCTGCTGTTCCACGAAAAGCCGGGGATAAAAGAGCTTGTTGGCGGTGTAATAATACTGAGCGTAGTGCTGTATTCGACGGTGAGACAGGGGAAAAAGAAAGCCTAAAACCGATATTTTTATCAAATTTGTAGAAAATATCGGTTTTAGAGTTCCCCAGTCTATTCAGCCGCGGCTCGTTCCAGTTCTGCCGCCTTTGCTTCCCATTCCCGGTTCTTTCCTTCCAGTTCCGCTGTTACCCCATCCAGCCGGGCTTTTACCGTCCGGGCCTTTTCGCCGCTGCTGTAGACCGCCGGTTGAGCCAGTTCTGTTTCCAGGGCGGTCTTCTCCGCTTCCAGTGCTTCCAGTACTTTGAGGATTTCCTCTTCCTCCCGTTCCAGCCGCCGGGTAAGGGACTGCCGTTGTTTTGACAACTCCCGATGGGCGGCCGCTCCAAGGGGCGCTTCGGCGGACCCGGCTTTGATCAGCACGGTTCTGGGCAGGGGCGCCGGAACGGTTTCCGCCGGGGACTCCGCTGCAGGCAGGGCAGCTTCATCAGGGGCGGATTTTTTCGGTTTATCATCGTCCGCAGTAGTATCATTGCCGGCAAGGCCGCCGGCAGTTTCCCGCACGATCCGGTCCAGGTAGTAGCCGTAGTCACCGTAGAAAAGCCGGGCCGCCGCCGCTTGTTCCGGACCCCGGGCGGATAGTTCCAGGGTTTTGGTGGACAGGGCTTCCATAAAGGCCCGGTCGTGGGACACAAAGATGATGGTTCCGTTATAGCCCTTGAGGGTGTCCAGGAGTATGTCCTTTGACTGGAGGTCCAGGTGGTTGGTAGGCTCGTCCAGGATCAGGAGGTTCATGGGCTTGAGGAGCATCCTGAGCAGGGCCAGGCGGCTTTTTTCGCCTCCGGACAGAACCGAGATGGACTTATACACATCGTCCCCCCGGAAGAGGAAAGCCCCCAGCATGTCCCGTACCCGGGGGATAAGTTCCGTGGGCGCCTCTTTTTCCAGGTACTCCAGGACCTGCTGTGAACCGGTCATAGTTTCTGCGGCATCCTGGGAAAAGTAGCCCGGCTGTATGCCCGCGCCATAGCTTATCTTTCCCGTAAAATTTTGGTCCGCCCCGGCGAGGATGCGCAGTAATGTTGTTTTTCCCGCGCCGTTACGGCCTACCACCACGAGCTTTTCGCCCGCCTCCAGAATCAGGTCCAGGCCGCCGATGACCGGCCTGGTACCGTAGTTTTTCCCGATGCCTTCAAGGGTCATGGCTATGCGGCCTGAGTGGGGGGGCTTAGGAAAACTGATGCTGATTTTTTTGAGAGATTCGGGGATCTCTATGCGTTCCATCTTTTCGAGCTTTTTGATCCGCTCCTGAACCATGGCAGCCTTGGTAGCCTTGTAACGGAAGCGGCGGATCAGATCTTCTGCCTTGGCGATCTCCTCCTGCTGGGCGGCGTAGCGTTTGAGCAGGCTGTCCAGTTCGGTCTGGCGGACCTGCTCGTAGGCAGTATAGTTACCGGCGTACCGTTTAAGCTGGCCCTGGAAGAGTTCGTAGACCTCGTTAACGGTGACGTCCAGGAAGTAGCGGTCGTGGGATACCAGGAGGTAGCCGCCGGTAAAACTGCGCAGCCACTGTTCAAGCCAGGAACGGGCCTCAATGTCCAGGTAATTGGTGGGTTCGTCCAGGAGCAGTATATCCGGCGCTTCCAGGAGTACCTTTGCCAGGGCGATACGCATCTGCCAACCTCCGGAAAATTCCTCGGTCGGCCGGTCCAGATCATCAAGGGAGAAACCCAGGCCGGAAAGGACCATGGCGATGCTCTGGTCCCGGTGGTAGTAACCGGAATTTTCTACCAGCTCGTGGAGACGGTGATGCTCATCCAGAAGCGCTGCGGTACGGCTGTCATCGGTGGTGGCGCTTTCCAGAGCCCGGCCTATGGTTTCCATTTCGTCCATCAAGGCAGTAATTTCAGCGTAGGCGGTCTCCGCCTCTTCCCGCAGGGTGGAGCCCCGGTGGACTATCCCCGACTGGGGCAGGTAGGAGATACGGCAGCCCTTTTGGACCGCCCGCTCACCGGAATCGGCGGCGAGCTTCCCCGCGATAACCTTCATCAGGGTGGACTTGCCGGAACCGTTGGCCCCCGCAAGGGCTGCCCGGGAACCCGAAGCCAGGTTGAGGCCCACCTCCTTCAGAATGTCCCTGTCGGCAAAGGCCAGGGAGACCCGGGTAAACTGAACAAAGGCCATGGGCTCAGAACTCCAGGGGATTTGCGGCTTGAATAGGGGCAGCCGTTTGGGGACGATCGGTCTTAAAGAAGTAAATCACCGTGGGGGCCGCCGCCCGGCGCGTCACCGTGACCCCTTCCAGATTATCCGGGGGAACATATTCGATCCGGAGACCCTGATCATCCAGGGTGTACATAAAATTCACCGTTATACCGGAACTGCTAATCCCGTCAAAGCGCAGGGTAAAGGCGCCGGTATATCGTTCCTCCAGGTCACGGCCCAGGAACAACCCCATGCTGACGGAACCGCTGCCCAAGGCAGAGGCGGGAATAATTTGGGGTATGAGGATATTGTTGCCGGTCCAGGTGAATCTTCCGTTTCCGGAAAAGCTTAGGTTCCCATAGTTGGTACTCTGGAATGCCGGCCCCAGGGCGTAGAGATTCTGAAACAGCGCTTCCCGCCGTTCCGTTTCCTGAACAATAAGATCTTCCAATTCCATGGGGAGAGATACAAAAATGGCCGACTTTAGAGCGCCGCCGTTTTCAGTGTACTGTACGGTCAAGGTGGTATCCGACTGGAGGTGCATCTGGAGGGGTGCCCCCTCGAAACGCCAGGAACGGCTTCCGGCGCCCTGTATTCCCGTATAAGAAAAACTCAGATCCACCGTGGGCAGGTAAATGTGGGCAATCCCCGTATCGGGAGACGGACTAAAGCACCACTGTTTTTCCAGATCCTCCAGGTCGATCTGCCTTGAGGAAATCATAGTTCCGTACCAGTCCGGATACCAGGACTGGGACAGAAGCATATCCAGATCCGGATCTTCCTTCTCCACCGCAGGCGCTGCCTGGGTAAGCGCCAGGGCGCCACCGGTATGTTCAAAGAGTTTAAGCCGGTAGGAGAAGCAATACCCCACGGCGCCATCTTCGGTGAGAACCCGGAACCAATCACCCGGAAGGGGATCCCCGGTAGCGCTTATGGCGGGATTTCCCTGGGCCTTGGTAAGTATCTTGATGATCTGTCCCATCCTCAAACGGTAAACCCGCCGGGCGCTGTTATCCGGATCGTCTCGAATTGGCAGACCGTCCTGGGCGGTCTCGGCATAGAGCCGGGCGTATTCAGAAAACTCCGCCGCCCGCATCCGCGCTGCTTTTTTCCCGCCGCTCAACTCAAGCTGCCAGAGGGGTATTTCAAACTTATTCGTTTCCTGATCCGCTTTTCTATAGGCATCGGGGATTCCTACCACCCATACATGGTCTATGTTTGACCTGATATACACCGGCAGAACCGTCCCCGAAGGGATGGCGGGATCCTCCGTGGACCAGAGCAGTACCCCCCAACCCAAAAGCCGGGAACAGGAACTCAGCGATACGCTTGCAAGAATAAAAAAGATGAAAAACGATAAGCCCATATGCCGCATGGGTTTACTTTACCGGAGCGCGGGGGGATTGTGAAGTACGTCCTTGGTCAAAATCCGCAGTTGGTGGGCGGCCCAATGGGAGATGAGGAGTTTGAGCCGGTCATAGGAGGCGAATTCATCATCCAAAATAAGCTCGGAAAGGACTACCCGGATGACTTCCTGTACCAGATCCTGGGGAAGCTCAAGGATCCAACGCGTCAGGGCGGCGCCTTTGAATTCATTCATATAGGTTGCAATCGCAGGCTGCAGGGCTTTAGCCTGTTTTGTTGTGAAATATCCCTCAGGTTCTTTCCGGGATGCCCTCCAGCCCCGGCGGCTGGACATGAACAGCTCATAGGCTTCTTCGGCTTCATCACGGGCAAGGGTGGGAGCCAAGGAAGGATCCTCGCGAAAACGGATCAGGAGGGGATAAAACTTATTCTGGATATCCAAGATACTGGCCATAGCCAGGATCACCGTGTCCCGGAGATATGGCGGGGGATCCTTCACCCGGAGTATGTCCATAAGCGCCGAAAGGGAATTGGGGGAACCGTAAATTCCCAGGGCTTCCACTCCCATGATCTTCATCCGGGGATTTTTGGTCTTGGCGATGAGCTTTTCAATTTCCGGCCGGAATGCTTCGTCCCGCAGTTTTGCCAGGGCAATCGTGGCTTCCCCCGCAAGCATATAGTCCTTGGAGGCTGCCAATTCCCGGAGGAGCGGCGCTGCGGGAAAAAATCCGTGGTTCCCCAGGATCCGGGCGGATAAATAGGCGGTAGTAAAGGGATTGTTAACCAGATCCGCCATCAGGGCTTTTTCCGCATCCTCGCCGAGATTTTCCAGGGCGCCCACAGCGCGGATTGCATCGGAACGGGTAGCCAGCCGGGGCGACTTTGCTTTATCCAGCAGTCCCTTTAGGGCAAGCTTGGAGGGGGTTTCATAAAGCGCCTCCAGGAGTAGTTCTTCTTCTTCCGAAGCCTCGGTTTTTTTCAGCTTATCTAAAAGGGTTATGGCCCGGAGATCCTTGAAGGAAAACATGATTTCCAGGGCGCCCTTTAGGGGCAGGGACCCCAGGGATACCAGCTTCTTCTGAAAAATAAGGACCACCGCCAGGATCATTGCAAGGATAGTAAAAAGAACTTTGAAGGTGATAAACACCGAAAGCCCCATACTGTCAAATACATCCAGAAAGATACCCGCCAGAAAGGATCCGCCGCCGCCGCCGATGCCGAAAATGAAAAAATAGAGGATCCCCAGATCCATCATTCCCTGCGCAGGAATTAAGGAAAGAAAATAAGTCTGGGCAATTCCCTCGGCGCCAATGAACCCGAAATTCACGATAAAAAACAGGAAAGATAGGTAGGGTATCACCGTAGCGGTATTATCCACCGCGCTCCTGGGAAAAAAAATCATCGGAAGGAGACTTATAAAGCTTACGATAATGCAGGTGAGGTACAGCGGTTTTGCCCCGACCCTGTCCACAAGAAATTTTATAATCATCCCCATCATCAAGGCGCCCAGGCCTCCGAAAACCGTGTAGAGAGAAACCATGCCGTCACTTTGGGAGAATACTTCCCGGGCATAAACCACGATGAAAATCCGGGCAATGGCGGAAACCAGGGCAACCAGCAAAAACAGGAGCATAAAGTTCCGAAAAGCGGGCTTAGAAAAGGCGTCTTTGGTAATTGTCCAGAGTCCGCCCTTTGATCCGCCGGAATCCTTCTCCGGTTCCGGAATGCCCCGGAGCAGGGCGCCGCTGAAAACCCCTCCCACGATACCCGCCGCCATGATGACTGCGTAGAGGATGAGCGAGGGGTTCCGGCCCAGGAGCATGGCCAGGGCAAAACTGGCGAACATAGCCACGGCGTTGTTGATAATCTGAATCATGGTCATATAACTGCCCCGGTCGGGCCCCGATGCCAGTTCGTCCAGTACCGGGTTGTTCGCAATAAGCCCGGTACCCCGGAATAAATGGAACAGGGATACCCCCAGGATGGTTAATTTCAAGGCGTCGTTATGGCGGCCTGCGCTTTCCAGAAAAGGCACGAAAAGTACCACCACCATGGACAGGGCGCGCATGACCCAGGCGATGGTGTAAATCTTTATAATAGGAAATATCTTACAGAGTATCTTTCCCAGGGGTAAAAAGAAGAAAGAGACATATACCAGGGCATTGAGGAGCCCAATTATGGTGGAGGATGCGTTCAGCCGCAGGGCATAGAGGGTAATTATATTTCCCGCCAGGAGGGCATAGGACAGGGCGTTGAAGACGTTAAAAACATTATACCGATCCCTGGCTTTACCAAGACGATATGGAGAGAGAAGGCTACCCATAATTTAGTAATAAGCCTTGTGGAAGGAAATTTCAAGGTAGGGGATCTCCGGCGGGTTGGACACGTAATACGGATCGTAATACAATATATTCTTGATATATTTGAATATTGACGGTTGTAATTTCCGAAATATTGAATTGCCTAAAATATTTCATTTTTTAAAAATTTCTCTTGACAAATCCATGTGTTTCTATGTAAAGTAACATATAGTGTTTCTGTATACAGAAACACTCAAGGAGATCCTATGCCGTATCGACCAAGTCCGGAAGAAGCCGCCTCCCTTGCCGGGGATTTCAAGTCCATCCCCATATCCCTAACCCTGCCTGTGGGGGGACATACTCCGGTGGAGACCTTCAGGATCCTCAAGAATCTGAGCCGCCAGTGCTTTATCCTGGAAAGTCTGGAGGACCCCAACCGGCACGGCCGGTATACCTTTCTAGGCTATGATCCCAAACTGGAGATTTCCTGTACCAACGGCGCCCTCAGTATAAAAAACGGGACCCATATCAATATGACCGTTAAAAATCCCGGCGCAAATATCAATCAAATAATAGAAGAAAACAGAAGTCCCGAACTTCCCTATCTTCCCCCGTTTACCGGAGGTTTGGTGGGGTACTTTTCCTACGACTATATCAAGTACAGTGAGCCGGGACTGAACCTTGACGCCGATGATCAGGAACACTTTAAGGATGTGGATCTTATGCTCTTCGACAAGGTTGTGGCCTACGATCATCTGGAAGAGAAAATCATCCTTATGGTGAATATCAAAACCGATGCGGTGAAGGAAAACTACAACCGGGCGGTGACGGAACTGGAAAAGCTGGCCCGGATCATTGAAAGCGGAACCCCGGCGGACATGAAGCCCCTCAAGATTAATTCCCCCTTCCGGCCCCTTTTTGACGAGGTGCAGTATTGCTCCATGGTCCGGCGGGCCAAGGACTATATCAAGGAGGGGGATATTTTCCAGGTGGTGCTTTCCAACCGGCTGGAGGCTGATGTTGAAGGCAGTCTCTTTGACACCTATCGGGTACTCCGGGAGCGGAACCCATCGCCCTATATGTTCTACTTTTCCAGCGACGACATTGAAATTGCCGGCGCATCACCGGAGACCTTAGTAAAGCTGCTCAAGGGTGATCTCCTCACATTTCCCCTGGCGGGCACCCGTCCCCGGGGCAAGACCGAAGATGAGGATACGGCCTTAGAGCGGGAACTGCTTACGGATCCCAAGGAACTGGCGGAACACAATATGCTGGTGGACCTTGGCCGGAACGATCTGGGGAAGATCAGCCGCTTCGGATCGGTGATGCTGGAACGCTATCTTTCGGTAGAAAAGTTTTCCCATGTGATGCATCTGGGCTCCACCGTACGGAGCGTTATCCGGGAGGGCAAGACCGGGACTGACGCCGTAGAGGCGGTACTGCCGGCAGGAACCCTATCGGGGGCGCCGAAGATAAGGGCCTGCGGGATCATCAACGAGCTGGAAAACAACAAGCGGGGTATCTACGGCGGGGCCATAGGTTACCTGGCCTTTAACGGGGATATGGACACCTGTATCGCCATACGGATCGCCTTTAAGAAAAACGGCAAGGTCTTCGTCCGGTCCGGGGCAGGGATAGTGGCGGACAGTGTTCCTGAAAAGGAATATCAGGAGTGCGAAAATAAAATGCGGGGGGTACTGAACGCCCTGGAGGAAGCACAGTCAATGGGGACGGCGGATTCGGCGTCCCCTGTGCAAAAATGGGGGCATAAAAAGTGATTTTACTCATCGACAACTACGATAGTTTTTCCTATAATCTCTACCAGCTCATCGGCGGCCTCAATCCCGATATCCGGGTGATCCGGAATGACGAAATGACCGTGGCGGACATTGTGGTCCTCCATCCAAGCCACATCGTAATCTCCCCCGGCCCTGGCCGGCCCGCCGACGCCGGCATCTGCGAAAAGCTGATCGCCGCCCTGGCCGCTCAGATTCCCATACTTGGGGTGTGCCTGGGTCATCAGGCTATCTGCGAAGTGTTCGGCGCCACCGTAAGCTACGCAAAAACTCTGATGCATGGGAAGTCTTCGATGATCAAGGTGGATACCGGGAGTCCCCTCTTCGCAGGCATGAACGAAACCATACAGGGCGCCCGCTACCATTCCCTGGCTGCAAGGGACAATACCATCCCTGCGGATCTAAAGATTATCGCCGCCGCCGATGATGGGGAAGTTATGGCGGTACAGCACCGGAAATATCCGGTCTATGGCGTACAGTTCCACCCTGAATCAATTTTAACCCCCGAGGGGAAGCAGATACTTATCAACTTTTTAGGAGTTCACAATGATTAAAGAAGCTATTATAAAAGCCGCAGGCCGGAAAAATTTGGATTACCAAACAGCCGAGGCGGTGATGGACGAGATCATGGGCGGCAAGGCGAGCGATATCCAGATGGCGGCCTACCTTGCCGCTATGGCGGTAAAGGGCGAGACCATCGAAGAGATCACCGCCTCCGCCGCGGGTATGCGGAAGCACTGTATCCGCATACTCCACGATATGGATGTCCTGGAAATTGTAGGTACCGGCGGGGACCGATCTAATTCTTTCAATATAAGTACCACATCTTCTCTGGTAATTTCCGCCGCAGGTATCCCGGTGGCAAAACATGGTAACCGGGCGGCTTCCAGTAAGTCCGGTGCAGCGGATGTGCTGGAAGCCCTTGGTGTGGACATCACCGTTTCCCCGGACCGGAGCCTCCATCTGCTTAAAACAATCGGTCTCTGTTTCCTCTTTGCCCAGAACTATCACCTTTCCATGAAGTACGTAGCTCCGGTACGGAAGGAACTGGGCATCAGAACTATTTTCAATATTCTGGGTCCCCTGGTTAATCCGGCGGGGGCGAACATGGAACTCCTGGGGGTCTACGATCAGGAGCTTACTGAGCCCATGGCACGGGTACTTTCAAACCTGGGTGTAAAGAGCGCATTGGTAGTGTACGGCCAGGATGGGTTGGACGAAATTTCCATGAGCGCCCCTACTTCTGTCTGCGAAGTACGGGACGGGGTTTTTAGGTCCTATGTCATCGAGCCTGAGCAATTCGGTTTTAGGCGCTGTAACAAGGAAGACCTGGTGGGGGGAACTCCGGCGGAAAACGCCGCCATAAGCCGGGCTATCCTTTCCGGCGAGAAGGGACCAAAGCGTGACGCGGTGCTCCTCAACTCCGCTGCGGCTATCCACATCGCCAAACCGGAGTTTTCCATAGCCGACGCCATCGGTATCGCTAAAGAAACTATCGACAGCGGCAAGGCGCTAAACCAGCTGGAGCAGTTTATCAACCTTTCTAAGGCGGTCGAAGTGCCGGAACTTAGTCTATGATTCTGGATGATATTGCGGCAAGTACCCGCATACGGGTGGAAAAAGCAAAGGCCGCGCGATCCCCGGAACAGGTACGGGACGCAGCCCTGACCCAGGCTGGTCTGAGCCGGGAAGGGGATGGTAAACGGCTTCCGGCCTTCGAACAGGCCCTGGCCGTACCGGGCTTGTCCTTTATCTGTGAGGTCAAGAAGGCTTCTCCCTCCAAGGGAATTATCGCCGAAGATACACCCGGCGCGCCGGGTTTCCCCTACCTTGAAATAGCCAGGGATTACGAGGCTGCCGGGGCTTCGGCTATTTCGGTACTCACCGAGCCGGACTATTTTTTAGGCAGCGACCGGTATCTGCGGGAGATCGCCGCTGCGGTACAGGTCCCGGTTTTACGTAAGGATTTTATTATTGATACGTATCAAATCTACGAGGCGAAACTCCTTGGCGCCTCCGCAGTATTGCTGATCTGCGCTCTCTTGGACACAAAAACGCTCGGTAGCTATATTAAGACAGCGGATACTCTGGGCCTTGCCGCTCTGGTGGAGGTTCACAACGAAGATGAAGTCCGGTCCGCCCTGGACGCCGGCGCCCGGATAGTGGGGATAAACAACCGGGACCTTAAAACCTTCACCGTGGACCTTGCGACCACAACACGGCTGCGGAAACTGATTCCTGCGGGGATACTCACGGTGTCCGAAAGCGGTATCCGCGGGCCGGAGGATATACGGGGTTTAACTGCGGAAACGAAAATCGACGCGGTGCTGATCGGGGAAACCCTTATGCGGGCAGCGGATAAGAGAGGATATTTGCAGGAACTGCGCGGGGAACTCCGTTGAAAATAGAGGGCTGTTGGTGAGCAGGATGAAGATAAAAATTTGCGGGCTTTCCCGGGATGATGATATTAGTTTTGCTAACGAGGCGGGGCCGGATTATATTGGCTTTGTATTTGCCAAAAGCAAGCGCCGGGTTTCCCCGGACTGTGCGGCACGTTTGAGGGCACGATTGCGTCACGATATTGTACCGGTTGGGGTGTTCGTGAACGCTCCTGTGGAAGAAATCGCAGCCCTTTACCGGGATGGAATTATCGGTATCGCCCAGCTCCACGGAGATGAGAGCCAGGGGTATATTGCGGAGCTTAAGAAGCTTACCGCGTCGGTCAGTTCCGTCCCTGTTCTGGTGATTAAAGCGGTGCAGGTGGAGAGCCGGGAGGATATTCTGGACTCAGTGAGGAGCGGGGCGGATTATCTCCTGCTGGATCATGGGACGGGAGGGACCGGGAAACCCTTTGACTGGGCTTTGTTGGAGGATGGTGATTTTTTGAACGGGTTACCCGTCCCCTGCTTCCTTGCGGGTGGTATTGATATGTATAATATAGAAGAGGCCCTGCGGTTTAAGCCCCTTGGGATCGATGTTTCCAGCGGCGCGGAGACCGGCTCGGTTAAGGACCGGGATAAGATGATACAGCTTGTACAGAAAGTGAGGAATTGGAAATGAGCGACTTGCAAGGAAGTTTCCCGCGTAAGGGCAGATTTGGTGATTATGGCGGGCAATACATCCCGGAAACCCTGATGAACGAGATCATCAATCTGGAGAAGGCCTACAACCATTATAAGGATGACCCGGAGTTTAACGCGGAGCTCACGGATCTGTTGAATAACTATGCAGGGCGGCCTTCGTTGTTATACTACGCGGAAAAAATGAGCGCCGATTTGGGCGGGGCAAAGATTTACCTTAAGCGGGAGGACCTGAACCACACGGGATCCCACAAGATCAATAACGTTCTCGGACAGGTGCTGCTGGCAAAGAAGATGGGTAAGACCAGGATCATTGCTGAAACCGGAGCAGGTCAGCACGGAGTTGCCGCAGCCACCGCCGCGGCGCTTCTGGGGCTGGAATGTGAGATCTTCATGGGTAAGGAAGATACGGAACGCCAGGCCCTGAATGTGTACCGCATGGAACTTCTCGGCGCCAAGGTCAATGCGGTTATCTCCGGTACCCAAACCCTGAAGGATGCGGTGAACGAGACCATGCGGGAATGGGTCGGCCGGGTTTCAGATACCCACTATGTCCTGGGTTCCGTCATGGGGCCCCATCCCTTTCCAACCATAGTACGGGACTTCCAGAGCGTTATCAGCAGGGAAGCCCGGGAACAGATCCTGAAGCGGGAGGGGAAACTTCCCGCTGCGGTGATCGCCTGCGTGGGCGGGGGCAGCAACGCCATAGGTATGTTCTACCACTTTATTCCCGATAAAACAGTAAAACTGATAGGCTGCGAGGCCGCCGGCTTAGGGGTGGATACGGAAAAACACGCGGCCACCATTGCCAAGGGAAGCGTAGGCATATTCCACGGCATGAAGTCCTACTTCTGCCAAAATGATGAGGGGCAAATCGCCCCGGTCTATTCGATTTCCGCCGGGCTGGACTACCCCGGTATCGGACCGGAACACGCAAGCCTCCACGATACCGGCCGAGCCCAGTACGTGCCGGTAAGCGACGAAGAGGCGGTGTCCGCCTTTGAATACCTGGCCCGAAGCGAGGGGATCATCTGCGCCATCGAAAGCGCCCACGCCGTGGCCCACGCAAGGATCCTGGCGCCGAAGATCGGCAATGATGAAAATATCATCATCTGCCTCTCCGGACGGGGAGACAAAGACGTGGCCGCCATTGCGCGGTACCGGGGGAGCAATATCAATGAGTAATATCAACAGGGCTTTTAAAAACAAGAGCGCATTTATCGGTTTTGTCACCGGCGGTGACCCCAGCATTGAAAAATCCGAAGAGTTTATCCTGGATATGATCCGGGCCGGCGCGGACCTGGTAGAAATCGGCATCCCCTTCTCGGATCCCATCGCCGAAGGCCCGGTGATCCAGGAGGCTAATATCCGCGCCCTTTCCGCAGGAGCAACGGTAGAAAAACTATTCGGCCTGGTAAAGAGCCTGCGCGCAAAAACTGAAGTCCCCTTAGTTTTTCTCACCTACCTGAATCCGGTTTTCCATTACGGTTACGACGCTTTTTTTAAGCGAAGCCGGGATGCAGGCTTGGACGGTATCATCATCCCCGACCTTCCCTTTGAGGAACAGGCCGAAGTCCGGGAGGCCGCGGTCAAATACGGCATAGATATTATTTCCCTTATCGCCCCTACATCCCGGTCACGGATACAGGAAATTGCCAAGGCTGCTACGGGCTTCATCTACCTGGTATCTTCCATGGGCGTTACCGGGGTACGCAGCGAAATCCGAACCGATCTTGATTCCATTGTCACTGCGGTCAGGGACGTTACCAAGGTTCCGGCGGCGGTGGGGTTCGGTATTCATACCCCGGCCCAGGCTTCTCAAATCGGGAAGATTGCCGATGGGGTCATTGTGGGAAGCGCCATCGTCAAGATCATTGCGGAATACGGAGGCGATGCGGGGAAGTATCTCTACGAATATGTGAAAGCGATGAAGGCGGCTATCGGGCAATGAAAAGTCGGAAAAATGCAAGAATTCAAAATTCAACCACAGACCTCGTTGAATTCCGTCCTAAACCAGGGTATGGTATTAAGGAGGAGTTATGGCCTTTCTGATTTTGTCAATAAATCCCGGATCAACATCCACCAAAATTGCGGTGTATGAAGATGGGGATCAGATTTTTTTCAAAACCATTGATCATACTCCGGAAGAATTGGGCAAATTCGATACCCTCCTGGATCAGTTTGATCTGCGCAAGGATTGGGTAATCCAATCTTTGGAAGAACAGGATATTGACAAGTCGCGCTTATCCGCCGTGGTTGGCCGGGGGGGTATGCTGCCTCCGGTTCATGGCGGCGCTTATCTGGTGAATGAGGCGATGATTGAGGAGCTGCGCTCCGATAGGGTGATGCCCCATGCGTCAAACCTTGGAGCCCTGATCGCCTTCAGTATCGCTGAGCCGCTTGGAATACCGGCGTATATCTACGATGCGGTTACCTCCGATGAGCTTTACGATGTGGCGAAGATCACCGGCATACCGGAGATAACCCGTCACAGTTTTTGTCATGTGCTCAATTCCAAAGCAAGCGCCCGGAAGGTGGCGAAGATGCAGGGATCACGCTACGAGGAAAAGAATTACATTGTGGCCCACATCGGCGGCGGTATATCCGTCAGTGCCCACGAAAAGGGACGTATTGTGGATGTAATTACCGACGATGCGGGTCCCTTCTCGCCTGAACGGGCGGGAAGCGTACCCCTGGGATATATCATCAATATTTGCTATCATTCAGGGCTTACCGAGAAAGAGCTGAACGATAAATTAAAAAAGAATTCCGGCATCATGGGGCATCTGCATACCAACGATTGCCGGGAGGTGGAAAAAAGAATTGCCGCCGGGGATGAGTTCGCCGCCCGGATCTACGAAGCCCAGGCGTATCAGATTGCCAAGGGCATAGGGGAAATGGCGCCTCCCCTTTGCGGTAAAATAGACGGCGTTATTTTAACCGGCGGTATGGCCCGTTCGGAATATATTACCCGGGAGCTTAGCCGCAGGGTTTCATACCTGGGCGAAGTTTTTGTTATTCCCGGCGAAAATGAAATGGAATCCCTGGCCTTAGGGGCCTTACGGATCCTGCGGGGGGAAGAAAACTGCTCCACCTACACAACCCGGTAGAAACTATACTTCTCGAAAATATCGATAAGCCCGATACGCTCTTCGTGTTTCCCACGGATATCGCAGTAAACCATTGGGCGGATCATCTCCTGAATCTTCGGGGAGGCGGTACGCTTGCCATGGAGCGGTTTACCGCCTGGGATACCTTTAAACAGGAGTCCATACGGGCGAAGAAGCAGGATAAGAAAAGTGTGCCCGCAGTTTTGCGAAAAATATTTGTAAGCCGGCTTGTTCGGGAAAACACGGAAAATTGCGGGGCCGGAAAGGCGCCTCTGTTCAGCTCCCTCCTGCCTCCAAAATATGCCTATGCCGGGGGTGCCTTTGTTTCCTGGTTTACAGGGATACTGCCCCAGCTGGGTTCGTGGTTTGAAAAAACTGCCGGACTTCCGCCGGCGCTTATGAACGAAAAAAACGGTGTTCTTGCGGGGGAGAGTTTGACAGGCGATGATCGTGACCTCTATACGCTGGCTTCCCGGTATCAGCGGTTTCTCGATGAACATGGACTCTTTGAACCTGCCTGGGAAAAGCCGCCCTTTGAAGATACGGGGAAGACCTGCTTCATCTTTTTTCCCGAGTCCCTGATGGACTACAGTGAATATGCGGAGCTTCTGGAAAACACCGGCCATGTTAAGACGGTACGGATTTCCGGCGCCGGCGCCGCGGCTAAACCATATAAAACATTTTTCTACACCAATGCTCGCAGCGAAATTACCGAGGCTGCCCTGTATATCAGGGCGCTCCATGAAAACCAGGGGGTCCCCTTTGAATCAATGGCGGTGAGCATCTCCGATGAGTCAAACTACGAACCCTATGTGCTCCGGGAATTTGCCAACCGGAATATTCCCTTTGTGCATCGGCAAGGGAAACCGCTGGCTTCCTACCCTGCGGGTCAGTTCTTTACTGCCATTGCGGATTGCGCTTCCCGGGATTTTTCCTTTGATGCGCTTACGGGGCTTTTGTTGAATAGTCATCTCCCCTGGAAGGATAGGGAAGTTATTAATCAGCTCATAGATTTTGGGATCAGGAACAACTGTATTACTTCCTGGAAAGAAACTGACGAAAAAGGAAATGCGGGAAGGGAGATCCATGTATGGGAAGATGCCTTTAGATCTCCCATGGGGAACAGGGAGGAGCGCGCCCGGTCATTTTACGAAATTCTCAAAACCGATATAGAAAAATTATGCAGCGCCTCTTCTTTCGAAGACATACGAACCCGTTACTTTATATTCCGGGAAAAATTTCTCAACATGGGTGAATGTCTTCCCGAAACGGATTTAATCCTGTCCCGGTGTATATCAGAACTGTTATCCCTGATAGAAATTGAAAAATCATTTCAGGATCTTGCCATTCCGGATCCCTATACATTTTTTACCGAATACCTTCAAGAGAAAAACTACCTTCCCCAGCAGTATTCTTCCGGGGTGAACATACTTCCGTACCGGACCGCAGCGCCGGCGCCCTTTGAGTGCCACATCATTCTTGGCTCAACCCAGAACAGCCTTTCGGCGGTTTTCTCACGGCTTGGGTTCCTGTCCCGGGCAAAACGGGAGGAACTGGGCCTGCAGGACGATGATGCTTCCGAGGCGTTTATCAACCTCCATAAATTGAATTCCCGTCTTCCCGCGGCCTTCTTCTGTGCCCAGGAAACCTTTTCCGGTTATGCCATCCCCCACAGTCTCCTTAGGGTTACGGAAAAACCCCGTATGCGCTATGGCGCCGATGATACGGAAGCCTTTGCGGAGGATCTTTTTGAGGCCGAGCAGGGATTGTACCGGGTTCTGCAAGCCGCCGAATCGGCGCCGTATTTCCCGAACCGGCTCCATAAGGGGCAGATGCAGGGTTTTAATGCCTGGGCCGCCAGGAGAAACCGGAGCGGTGATGAGGAAAGATGGAAGGCAGACCCAGCGCTGTTGAATCTTATCATGGAACGGTATTGCTACAGTGAGGATTTTCCGGGAAAATTCAGTGTCTCCGCATCGTCCCTGGAGCCGTACTATAACTGCGCCCTGCAATGGCTTTTTCAAAGGGTTCTTGTCCTTGAAAATGTCCGCATTGAAACAAGCTTGATGGCCGAAAATATTATGGGGTCCGTGTACCATGCGGTGCTGAACTGGTTTTTTACGGCGGTAAAAAAAGATGGAGCCGTGCTTTCCCCGCTTCAAAACGGCGCCCTTCCCCGGGATTACGGTGTTCTGCTTACGGAATGTGTTGAGACCATACTGAAGGGGCTTCCCGCATTGCTGCCGGGTAAACAACCGGAGATGAGCGCCCTTACGGTACGGCTGATCCGCGCGGAGAAAAAGAATATCCGGGCAAAGCTTGAGACGCTGCTCACCGCCTTTCTCACTTACTTTGGGGGGTATCGTGTATTGGGAAGCGAAACATCCTGGAAACTAGAGAAGGATTCCTATTATCTTAACGGTAAAGTGGATTGTATGCTTGAGGATACGGGCAGCGAAGTTCCCGGCGCCGTAATTGTGGATTTCAAGCTGTACTATATGCCGGATTGGGATTCCTGTACCGCCTCCGGGGATGAGGGGCTTACGAATTTTCAGCTTCCCCTGTATATGACCCTGGCGGGAGAGAAGGGCGGGAAATCGGTAAGCACGGCGCTTTTTTTCAGCATCCTGCAGGCTAAGCCCCAGGTAATATTCGGCGCTATAACGAACAGAGAAACCGGGAAGTCCCTGCCAAAAAATCCTGTGGCGGATGACCAATTTCAGTTAATAATGGAGGAGTTCCGGGAAAAGACGGAACGATACGCTGCGGAAATCAGGGCCGGTAATTTTTCGACCATCAGTAATAGTTTTAAGAAATGCACCGCCTGTGACTATCATCCTGTATGCCGCACCAGTTATACGGTAGATAGGGAAACGAACCTGTTACATTGGGGCGTTAACCATGGATGATACAAAAACAAAGCTGGAACTCAATGCCGAACAGCGTGCGGCGGCCTATTGCAAAGAAAATGCCGTGGTTGCCGCAGGGGCCGGATCGGGGAAGACTTCCGTACTGGCGAGCCGTTTTGCCTACCTCTTGACCGAAAAGGGGTATCGTGTCGATCAGATCCTCACCCTCACCTTTACGAAAAAAGCCGCCGCAGAAATGTACCAGCGCATCTACAATACCCTGAGCGAAATTGCCGCGAATGATCCGGGGCCCAAGGGGGAAAGGGCGCGGGAGGGTATCAAGGATTTTATCCGGGCCAGGATACAAACCCTGGATTCCTACGCCGTTTCTATTGTCAAGCAGGCCGCGTCTCGGTACGGCATACGCCCGGATTTTACCAATGACAATGAACGGTGCCGCGCCATTGCGGAAGAGGTCTCCCTTCCGTTCTTAATCGCCCACCGGCATCATCCGGCTGTGGAAAGACTGTACCCCCAAAAAAGTCCTTCCGGGATTGCGGGGGATATTTTTGCTGCTGCGATTTTTAATTACAGTTATATTGACGGGCCCCATGATTTTACCGAGGATGTCAAGAAGCAATTCAGTATAATATGTACGGAATGGAAAAAACTGAGTTCCGAAATAACAGCGCTGCTGAAGCATCTTGCGGATATCCTTTTGGAAGACGGAGGGGACAAACTGCTGCCCGATCTGGTCCCCCTGATGGTTCAATTTAGCTCTGGTAAAATTAAGTTTCCCGACGAAGGGGAAATCCGTAGTTTTTTTGATTCCCTGCTGCCCCTCTCGGACCTCGAATGTATTACCGGAGCGGAATCACATCCGGTCAGGGCTGCGGTACTGGAAATACTCAGCTATCTGGGCGAATTGTACGCCCTTGACCTCCGAAAGGGTAAACGGAGTGATAATCCGGCTAAGGAATTAATAAAGCAGTTCCGGAACTCTCTGTATGGATCCTTTTCCTCCCTGGCAGTTTTTTGTATGCAGGCGGGTTTTATCCTTTCCGTTATGTTTCTTTTGGACTCCCTGCAGGAATTGTATCTTGATAAAAAACGGGCGGAAGGTGTTCTTACCTTTACTGATGTGGCCCGGCTGGCAAGAACCATACTCAGGGATCACCCTGATATCAGGAAAAGCGAGAAGAAAGCCTTTGAGGCAATTATGATCGATGAATTTCAGGATAACAATGAGCTGCAGAAGGAATTACTCTTTCTGCTTGCGGAACATCCTGACCGGATGGATACAAGCATCCCCCCTCCGGAGGAACTTGAGCCGGGTAAACTCTTTTTTGTGGGAGATGAAAAACAGTCTATCTACCGTTTCCGTGGGGCCGATGTTTCGGTGTTCCGGAAATTAAAGGATGAATTGGCCGCCGGAGATCTTCCCCTTAAGATCAACTACCGGTCTGCCCCTGAACTTATCGGAGCCTTTAACGCTATCTTTGGGGGAAGCCAATACGATCCCATGGGTGAGAAACCGCCGGCGGAATTCGCCTCGGTCTTTGCCTCCGGCAAGCCTCTGCCGCTTTATGAAGCTTCGTACAGTCCCCTTCAGGCGGGCAGTGTCAATGAGGGGAAGTTTACCCTATGCGTCCTCAACGCCGGTGATGAGCCGGATGATGATACGAATGATGCGGACCAACTTAGCCCCCTTGAAAACGAAGCCCGCTTTACCGCAGAGCGTATACAAAAACTGTTGACGGAAAGGGACGCAAGCGGCAGCCCAATCTATAGACCCGACGATATTGCCATCCTTTTCCGTACCCACAGTCCGCAACATTTGTTTGAGAAGCATCTGCGGCTGCTGAATATCCCCTACGCCAGCGAAGCTATCAATGGCTTTTTTTACGGAGGCCCGATCAATGATTTAATGTCGGTGCTCCGTCTTGCCGCGTATCCCCTGGATACCGAAGCCTATGCGGTGATGCTCCGCTCCCCCTTTGTGGGGCTTTCCCTGCAGAGCCTTGCCGTTTGTCTTGCGGTCATGAACAGCGGTCCCTCTAAAACGCCATTCTCCGATGAAGCCCTTTCAGAGCTCCTGGAAATAGAACAGGTCCGGTTCCTCCAGGGCCGTATTTTATATGAGCGTATCCGCGACAGGGCGTCGGAGAGCACCCTGTCGGAGATGGTGAGCGAGTTATGGTACGCCGAAGGGTACCGGTACGAAACCGAGTGGAATCCCCAAACCGTAGTTTACCGGGAATTGTACGATTACCTGTTCCACCTTGCCGCCAAGGCCGATGAGGATGGCTTGGGCCTTGCCGGTTTTACGGATATGGTACAAACCCTGCGGGAGGACGACGGCGGCCTTGAGGAAATTGACATTCCCCTGGAACGGCCCGGGGCGGTACGCCTTATGACGATCCATAAAAGCAAGGGCCTTGAATTTCCCGTAGTATTCCTTTGCTGCTGCGGCAGCCATGGCAGAAGAGGCGGCGGTTCCTCCGATGTGTATGATGCCGGGCCGGGCGGTATATCCTTTAACCCCCCCATGCCTCCTGAATGTTTTGGTATATCCGGTGTTAAAAGAAACTTTTTCTATGAACAGTCTTCCGGAGAGGAAAAGCGGAAAAAGACCGCTGAGCTGCGGCGCCTCCTCTATGTTGCTATGACCAGGGCGGAGAGGGAATTGTACCTTACCGGAAGCCTTGATCTTGGGGAGGATGAGAACGAGGAGAAAGATATTTCTCTCCGATTGAAAGCCTTTGTTGATGAAAAACGGGCGGGTAGTGATACGGCGGATCGTATTGCCGGAGACACCATCCTGGATAACGATACCTTCTTCGGTCTGTTTCTTCCGGCCCTTGCGGATCATATCCCGCAGGAGGGGCTTCAAACAACGCCGTCCTTCTTTAGCCTTGAATCAATTCCGGTGTATACCGATACACCGGTGAACAGTCCGAGGCAACAGGGCGCGGTATTTTACAATGATCGCAGGGGCCTTGCAGCTTTTCTTAAAGAGGCGGCGCCCTATTATGATAAAATAGGAGAAGAAAATAGTATTATTACCCCGGAAATCAAAAACAATCACCGGACTCCCACGTTATTCCACTTTGAATCCGATCCTGCCCAGTTTAGTTATACTATTGATAAGGACAATTCCGGGGAAAAGGCTGTTGAAATATTTGCTGCGGTTGACGATATCCTCAAACGCTTTGCGGCGAAAGGGAAGGCCGCTGGCCTTGATCCCGGGGCGGAGGCATTTACCCCGGCCGACTTCGGGACCATTGCCCACGCCTGTGTGGACGCCCTGATGAATCATGAGACGCCTGCCATACCCGCCAAGCTCGGCGGCCCCCTTTCCCCCCAGGAAGCGGATACCCTGCTTTCTGCGGGGATTGAACTGGCAAAAGGGTTTCTGGAATCACCCCTAGGACAGTCGGCCCTCAGTGCGCCTTTACGGAAAAGCGAATTCCGTTTCCGCAGCCTAAATGGCGCAATCTTCATCAATGGAACCATTGATCTTCTCTTTGAGGATGACAGGGTTGTTTATGTGGTTGACTTTAAGACCGACAGCGTTGAGGAGCCCGGGGAGCATCTGGCTCAGATGGCCTTCTACTATCGGGCGGCCATGGATCTTCTGGGCAAGCCCCACGGCAAGGACTGCCAGCTGTGGCTATACTATCTTCGCACCGGGCATGCGGTAGAAATGACGGATGCGGCGAAGAATCTCAAGCTTGAAGAGATGATGTAATCACCCCGGTCAATATTTTACATAAAAGTCTGTTACAGCAATTTCCCAATTATTTTTTTTGCAACCTCAATTCTATCCTCAGTATCAATCCCATCTTCAGACTGAGGAATAGGGTATTCTTTTATTTTGCCATTTTGTAATAGTATAAATTTGTCATTTAAACAGTCCATTTCAATGTCCGTACCTAGGCCGATTACGGCAATGCAGCCTTTCAACATAGGCCTTTCTATCTTCAGCGCCCCAAAAATGGAGTTGATTGAATTGTGACTCTGTGTAATATTTAAGAAAAACCATTCTCGTACATACCGAGAGCTAATTTCCTTGTTAAAAAGTAATAGCAGCTGTTCGATCATGCTGTAATCGGATGTGTTTTCATAGGACAGTTCGCACTAATCTTTCTTGAAATCGATACTTTTTGCAACTTTTTCGTTTAGGGTATCTTGATCATATTCAAGGGAAAAATGAAGATTCAACGGTATATTCAGCTGTTTTATATAGCGAAAAATTAAGAAAATAGTAGTTAGCCGCTGCTGACCATCTATTAATTCATATCGTTTTTCGCCGATATTCTTAACCACTATAGGTTAAAGCCAATAATTTTGCCCTTCCGCAATTTCGTCAATGTCATTTAACAACATTGCGACTTCTTCTTTCCAGCGATATCCCCGCTGATAAGAGGGGATATAAAATTCACCTTCAATATCCCCTACTGGTGATATAATTTTTCCCGTTTGGTTTAAAATACCAGAAAAAGGGCTTGATCGCAAGGAAAGGTTGTCTTGGCTTACCCGGCTGCGAATCACCTGGAAAAAAGATCCCCCCTTGTGATACACTACCTTTATATGGAATTAACGCAGGAATTTATCGATGGCCTTGCGGTCAACGAAGTAAGCATCATGAAGGGCATCGCCGAACGCCTGGGGGTGAACCTGGGGCAGGTTTCGGCGGTTGTCGGCCTTTTGGGGGAGGGGAGCACGGTTCCCTTTATTGCCCGGTACCGGAAAGAGCAGACCGGCACCCTGGACGAGGTCCAGGTGCGGGATGTGGACCACCTGTTTTCCAGCGGGAAGAACCTGGAAACCAGGCGGCTGGAGATTATCCGGGGGATCTTTGACCAGGGAAAACTTACCGAATCCCTCTACGAAAATATAACCCGGGCGGTGACCTTAACGGAGCTTGAGGATATTTACCTCCCCTATAAACGGAAAAAGAAGACCCGGGGTATGGCCGCCATAGAAAAGGGCCTGGAACCCCTGGCGGATGCCATGTTGGAACTGAAAGAAGCCGCTTTGGTACAAAAGGCAGCAGAATTTATCAAGGAAGATGCCGAAAACCCCGCCCTGTCGGTGGCCACCGCCGAAGAAGCTCTTCAAGGGGCAATGGACATCCTGGCTGAGCGTACAGCCCAGGAGCCGGAAAACCGGGCGGCCATCAAGAGTTTCTATGGGAAGGACGGGCGGATTATCGTCAAGGGTGTGGGGGACGAGGAGCTTAAGAAGACCTCCACTTACCAGATGTACTGGGATTATACGGAAAACTTGTCCCAGATTAAGAGCCACCGGGTATTGGCCATAAACCGGGGCGAACGGGAGGGGCTTCTGGAGGTGACCATCGACGTGGATGAAAACACTGCGGCGGAACTTTTGCAGCGGAAATACCTTATCAATAATGATTACCATAAAACCGCCATTGAGGACGGGCTTAAACGGCTCCTCTCCCCGGCGGTGATCCGGGAACTCCGGGGGGACCAGAGCGACACCGCAGACGATCATGGGATCTCCGTGTTCAGCCAGAACCTCAAGAATCTCCTGATGCAGCAGCCTATCAAGGGTACCCGGGTATTGGGCGTAGACCCGGGGATCAGGACCGGGACCAAGTGCGCCTTCCTGGATGATACGGGGAAGTATCTGGCCAATTTTGTTATTTACAACCACAAGGTCGAGGAGGCCAAGCGGCTCCTCCTCGGCGGTATCAAGAACTACGATGTGCAGCTTATCGCCGTGGGGAACGGGACGGGTTCCAAGGAGGTCCAGGAAATTGTTACGGCGCTTATTGCCGAAAACAACCTGGAGGTCCTCTACACCGTGGTGGACGAGGACGGCGCTTCGGTGTACTCCGCCAGCGATATTGCCCGGGAGGAATTCCCCGAGCTGGATCTGACGATCCGTGGGGCCATTTCGATTGGCCGGCGTCTCCAGGACCCTCTGGCGGAACTGGTAAAGATCGATCCCAAATCCATCGGGGTGGGGCTCTACCAGCACGACGTGAACCAGAAGAAGCTTTCCGAAACCCTGGATGAGGTGGTCTCCTCGGTGGTGAACAACGTTGGTGTGAACCTCAACACCGCCAGCGCTTCCCTGCTGCGATACGTGTCGGGGATTAACGGCCCCCTGGCCAAGAAGATCGTTAAGTACCGGGACGAGAAGGGAAAGATCGCCAGCCGGGAAGAGCTGACCTCGGTACCCGGCATGGGGCCGAAAAGCTTTGAACAATGCGCGGGTTTCCTCAAGATCCCCGAAAGTCCGGAAGCTCTGGACAATACCTGGGTTCATCCGGAAAACTACGCCATAGCGCGGGCCATCAGAAATACTATTACCACCACCGGTAACCTTGCCGCCGGGGAGGCCAAGGCTCTGAAGGAACAGTACAATGTGGGGGATACCACCATCAGCGATATTGTGGAGGAACTGAAAAAGCCCAACCGGGACCCTCGGGAAGGGTTCCCCAAACCCATCATGCAGAAAGGGGTGGTGACCTTCGAAGATCTCAGCGAAGGGATGACGATCACCGGAAAAATAAAGAACGTAGTTGATTTCGGAGCCTTTGTAGACCTGGGGATCAAGGAAACAGCGTTGGTACATATTTCCGAGTTGAGCGATCATTTTGTGAAGGACCCCATGGATGCGGTTAAGGTGGGGGATGTGCTGGAATTCCGCATCATCGGCCTGGACCGTGACCGCCGCCGGATCAGCCTTTCCCGGAAGAGCGATTCAGCGCAGCCGAAACAGGAACGTGCCCAAGAGCGGGGAACAAAAGTCCCCCAAGAGGCGGGCGGCGAAGGAAAGAAAAAGCTTGTGGTTGTCAGGAAAGAAGGGGAAGCCGGAAACACCGGTCGTGGAGGCGGTAACGGCGGTTCCGTGAGCACCGGGTCCGGCAGGGCTGGGGGCGGGTCCGGCTACACGGGAGGCGGCGGTACGCAGCGTAATTCCAGGGACCGCAGTAACCCTGACGATGATGGCACCATGTACAACCCCTTTGCGGAGGCCCTTAAAAAGATGAAGGAAAAGAAATAAGGGAGGATAAGGAAAAGAGGTGCATATATCTGTAGCGCTGAATTCCATTATTGGATCAGCTTTGGTAATTATCCTCATCTTTGCTGATTATTTTCGGAAGTATAATACCGATGGTTTTCAGCGGAATGCTTTTTTTCATGTCCTGTTGACTGCCATAGTAGCAATGCTGGCGGACTTTGGTTTCTATTTGCTCAACGGTGTTTCGGGAACGGTAGTCCGTTATGTGTTGTATGTTGATTTGTTGATCTTCTTTATTTTTCAGATCGCCGCATTTTATTATGTTTTTATCCTTATTGATTATCTAACTTTTAAGGAAAAGGAACGGACAAAAAGGATTGCCAAAATTGTCTGGGCCATGTTTATCCTCAATGGGATTTTCCTTCTTATCAATATTCCTCTGGATTTTTATTTTTATCTTACGCCGGATAATGTATTTCATTATGGGAATAAATATTTTATCCGCCTCATCATTAGTTATTTTCCCGTATTGATGGTACTCGTTGATATATTTTTTCTGGCAAAGAATGTTAAAACATCCCAGGCTTTTCTGTGCTTCTTTTTTATCCTCTTTACCGGTCTCGGTTCTTCTATAGATATACTCTTTAAAACAGTCGGCCTGATCTGGCCTTGTTTTACCTCGGCGCTTCTCTACGCATATTTTTTTATCATCCAGTCGGATTCAAAAATTGACAGTCTCACCGGTATTGGGAACCGGTACAGCTTTAATGAGTTTATCAATCAGGTTTCCGGTCAGAACGCAAAGCAGCCCTACTCGGTGGTGATGATAGATATGGATCACTTTAAGGAGATCAACGATACCCTGGGTCATCTGGAGGGGGATAATGCCCTGCGGGATATGGCGGCCATTATTAAGGGCTGTATCCGGAATTCCGATTTTGCCGCCCGTTACGGCGGGGATGAATTTGTATTAGCCGCTAAGAAAGAGAGTGATGTTATCCGGCTTATGGAACGGATACAGCAGGCTATCAATAATCAAAATGAAAAGAAGGTACGTCCCTACACTATTCAGATCAGTTACGGGTACGATGTGTTTATCCCCAACAGCGGACAATCCATAGAAGCCTTTCTTTCCCACATTGACAACCTCATGTACAAGCATAAGGCCGCCAAGCGCCGGAGCACAGATTAATGGATACATCCCTTCAAAAAGGGGTCTTGGAGGAAGGGCTTGCCCTTTTATGTCGGGGAGACCCGGATGTAGAGGCGCTCTTGGGCAGTAATATTGACAGGGCGCTTCGCTTGCTTACTAAATATATATACGAGATAGAACTTTATAATCCTACTCTTGGGCTGGTAGGAACCACGGAACACCGGGAATTGGTGATACGGCACATCCTGGATTCTCTCTCTCCTTTAGGTATCCTGCAGCGGCTGGTTCGGGAACAGGGTGGCGTTCCATGTATCGCCGACGTGGGTTCCGGGGCGGGGCTTCCGGGGATACCCCTGGCCATAGCCCTGCCGGATTGTTCCTTTACCCTCGTTGAGCGGAAGACTAGGCGGGCGGAATTTTTGCGAAATGTTCTGCCGGCGCTTGGCCTGTCCAATGCGAAGGTGGAAGAGCGGGAAATGGAAAAGGCCCCCCGGTTTCGCTTTGGGATAATCACTTTCCGGGCCTTCCGCCCTCTGGATCCCGCTATCCTTAAGGGGCTTTTCCGGCTCCTGGCGCCCGGAGGTGTTCTGGCTGCCTATAAAGGCCGGCAGGAGAAGATTGCGGTAGAAATGGGAGCTATCGGGGAACTGGTCGGTTCTTGGGAGGCCATACCCTGCCCGGTCCCGTTTCTGGACGAGGAACGCCACTTGGTGATCATAAGACCGAGGGTTTAAGAATTAACCACGGACCACACCGACCGTACGGACAAACGCTATAGTATCGTGGTTAAATTTGGAATTCCTGTGGTAAGGCTCTCCCCCCTTGTTCAGGGGTCCCCGTACGTGGTAAATTTTCCCCATCATGAAAGCCGCCATTATCTTCGGGTCTCAGTCGGATAAGCCTGTGATGAAGAAAGCCGCCGATGTCCTTCGGGAATTCGGGGTGGATTTCTCTGCCCATATCATTTCGGCCCACCGGGTCCCGGAACTGCTGACCGAAACCCTTAAAAAGCTGGAAACCGAGGGAGTTGAGGTGATTATCGCCGGAGCGGGGCTTGCGGCTCACTTGCC